>NZ_KV833339.1:39457-39947 GCF_001837615.1 Corynebacterium sp. HMSC070H05 | reverse complement strand
GGTGGCCGCTACGCGGGCTCGGGCGTTCTCCCTCGACGAGCTCGCACTGATCGAGCGTCGTATCGCACCGGTCAAGGATACGTCCCAGCGGTGGGCGCTGCGCCTGGCCTTGCTTGAGGTCGAAGGTGGGTACCGGGCGATTGAGGCTGCAGCCCGCACGTTGGTGCCGGCGAACGAGAAGCCTGCGGTGGATGCGGCGAAGTTCGGCCCGTCGCGAAACGGCAAACGCACCCTGCACTTAACCTATGACGAGCGTGAGATCTCCGACATGGAGCACGCCGGGCGGTTAGGGATTGATCAGGATCGTCCGGCTGCACCCCAGATTGCCGAAAACCTCATTGGGATTTTCTTCGGCGAGGGCAAGGTCGCAACCGCAGCGCCGCGCCCGACGGTGTTGGTGCCGCTGCCGGATTACGTACGCATCCTGGATGGCAATGGTGATGATGTGCTCTTGGCCATGACCGATGGCACGACGATGACGGGTGCGGAG
>NZ_KV833339.1:319-39357 GCF_001837615.1 Corynebacterium sp. HMSC070H05 | reverse complement strand
TATTGGCAACCTTGCGCCGCTATGCAGGTATCACAACCGGGTCAATGATGATGACCCGTGGCGTAAGAAACGGGGCCGGATCGTCATGGTGCGGGGTGCCCCGGTATGGATTTCGCCCCGCGGCTACCCGGTGAAAAACACCAACCGCGGGGCAATGGACCAACTCTTCGGCTAGTGCTCGTCGTGCCGCTCAGCGCGACGGAGCAATTTCAGCGCGGCAACAAACAGTACTGCGCCGCCGATGAGCGCCATGATGCCAACACCAATCGCGAGGCCAGCCCAGAAGCCGCCGGCCGTCGCGGAGTTGCTCGTGCCTTCGACGGGCTGCGCGGCATGAATCCCGCTGCCCGAAGCATCGGGTGCAGACTCAGGTGAGGGCTCCGGCGAAGGGGCGGAGGTTGTGGCGGGGGCGCTAGTGCTCGTCGATAGTTGCGATGACGCTGCACGGCTTGCCTGCGCACGCCTCGTCGGAGACTGCTTCGCCGTGGATTGAGCCGCCGCCTGACTGCGAGGTGCAGCCTGTGCAGCACGCGCAGTACTCACCGATCGAGCCGACTGGGCCGACCGGGCCGACTGGGCAGTGGTTGCCGGGGCCGCAGGTGCAGCGGTGCGCGAGGGGCGAGAAGTTGCCTGGTTGCTCGGCCGTGTCGTCGGCCGTGTCGCCCGCTGTGTGGTCGCCTGCGCAGACGGCTTCGTGGACGGTTTTGCGGCTGGCGCGATGGCGTCGCCAAACTTCTTGAGCTCCTTCTCCACCTGCCGCAGTCCCGCCGCCAATGCCTGCGGGACGTTCAGGCTTTTGCCCGCGTTGCCCGTGTTGCTTGCGTTATCGGTGTCGTCGGGATTGGTTGGGGCGTTGGTGATGGCGTCGTCGCCAACTGCAAACGTTGCGACGAGTTCCTTTTCAAACGCCTCACCGTCACGCGTGGTGCCGGAATACACGAACGTCGCCGTGTAGATGCCCGGCTCGGTGAACCCAAAGCCCTGGTGGTCGTGGGCGTTAACCGGGTATTGGAGCGTTTTGGACGGGTCGCCCGAGTCTAGTTCGATGCGCAGGCCTCGCAGATCCTCGTGCCATGTCATCAGGCGGCCCGGGCCGGTGACGTCGCGCATGCTTACCGTGATCCGGCTGCCTTCCTCAATCGCGCTCGCGGACACTCCCGTGGTGGAAAAGCCCAGCCATGGCAGGTTCTTGTCCTGTGCTTGCGGCAGGATCCACATCTGCGACGGACTTCCGGGGAAGCTGTCGCGCACGCTATCGGGCAGGTCGGTGCGCGCACTGTCGGGCACGGCGAAGATGAAGCTGCCGGAGGGTCGGTGCGCCGGGTGGAGGGGGTCGGAATCATCAATGAGCACTGTGCTTAACGACGACCCCTCCCCCACCAAGGCCATATCCATATGACCCGCCTTGATCAGCGCGCGCTCCTTCGCTGCGGCGTTGGGTGTGGAGGTACCTGGTGCCGGCTTGGGCTGCGTGCTGGTTGGCTGCGCTGACGTGCTAGCCGACGTGGAGGCCTTTGGCGAGGTCGGTGTCGGCGCAGGAGTTGGCGCGGTGGTAGTTGGCTGCGCCGACGTGGTGGTCGCGGTGGTAGTTGGCTGCGCCGACGTGGAGGCCTGGGTGGAGGTCGGAGCCACCGTGGTGGTCACCGACGTGGTCGGTTGCGCGTCAGTGGGTGTCGATGCCGATTTTGGGGTGCGCAGCCCCGTGGTGGTGCCTTCGGGCAGGCCGACGGTGGCGTCGTCGCCGACAAGCCAGTATTGGGTGATGGGTTCGGAGCGTTCGGTGGTGCCGTCGGTACGCTCGGCTCGGCCTTGCCACGTCAGCGCGTAGATGCCTGGTTTGGAAAACGTCCAGGTGAAGTGGCCGTGGCCGCCGACTTCGTAGGTGATGGTGCGCATGTCTGGGTTGGAGGAGTCGAACAGTCGCTCCGGTTCGTAGACGCGGCTGGTGAACATGACGTTGATGTCGCCGGGCGCATCCATGTCGACGAGGTCGAAGTGCATGACGTCGTCTTTGAAGTTGGTGGGGATCGACGTGGGGTCGAGTTCGTGGGCGGGGTCGAATGCGCCGAGGCCCGACCAGATGGGGCGCCAGTTGTCGGTCCAGTCCACGCTTTGCGGCGCTGCCCAGACTTCGCTGCCGCGGGGGCCGAGGAAGTCGAGGGTGCCGTCGTCGGGGATGGTGAGTTTGGACAGGTCGTTGCCGTCGGCGTCCGCGTCTGGGGCGAGGCGGAAGCACACGGAGTCCTGGGAGGTGACCTGTTGGCCGTCGACCGCCATCACCGCTAGCTTGCCGCCGGAGCGCGTGCCGTAGAGGGCGTCGTTGTGGGAGTGGTAGAGCAGTTTGCGGCCGGCGCACGGGTGGTCGACGTCCGCGTCGAGGGTCACGCTGTGGCCGGGGTCGCCGGGTTTGTGCTCGCTGCTCGCCTGCGCCAGTGGTGCCACAGCAAACGCAAGCGTAGCGACGACCAGCGTCACAAGTCGGTTCAACTTCATGCCCGCACCACCTTCGCGAACACTCCGCGGCGCGGCGCGAACAGCCAGCTCAGTGCGAACAGGGCGGTGACGGAAAGGACGATCGTCGCCCCGGTTGGGGAATCGTAGGCCCACGCCAGCCACACGCCCAGGACGCTGCCAACCACGCCGAATGCGGCGGCGATGAGCATCATCGTGTCGAGCCGGTCGGTGAACAGGCGCGCGGCGGCAGCCGGGGTGATCAGCAGTGCGACGACCAGGATGTTGCCCACGGTCTGTACGGCGAGCACAACGGCGAACGTCACGCTCAGATACAGCGCAAGATCCAGCGCGGCGACGGGCAGGTTCATGGCACGGGCGGTTTCGCGGTCCAGGGCGACGGCGGTCAGCCACGGGCGCAGAACGACCACGATGGCGACGATGATCGCGCCGGCGACCGCGTTGACCACCAGCTCGCGCACGCCAACGCCGGTGAGCGAGCCGAACAAAAACGAGCTCACGGAGGCGGTGTACCCCTCGACGCGCGAGATGATCACCAGGCCGATGGCAAACGCTGCGGTGAACACGATGCCGATCACGGAGTCTTCTTTAATGGTGCGGCGTTGCGACATCACCGCGATCAGCACCGCCACCAACGCACCTGCCACCGCGCCGCCGAGCAGCACGGACGTGTGAAGCGCGAAGGCGACGGCGATGCCGGGAAACACCGCGTGGGCGACGGCGTCGCCGATGAACGCCATGCCACGTAGCACTACGAAGCACCCGACTACCGCGCACAGCACTGCGGCGATGACGGCGGCGGCCAGCGCGCGTGGCAGAAACGCGAGTTGTGGGTTTGCCATGTCGGCGAGGAATTGCAGGAAGGAAATCTCAGGCATGGGTGGCCTCCAGGTGTGTGCGCACCCCTCGCAGCCACGGCGAATCTGGTCGGACGGAGAAGGTGTGCATCCAGGGGGTGTCGTCGTTAAGCATGTGCGTCGGACCGTCCGCGACGATGCCGCCGTTGAACAGGATGAGGCGGTCGCAAGAGTCGATGGCTTCGACGATGTTGTGGGTGGACATGACAACGCCGAGGCCCTTATCGACGAGCCCACGAAACAGGCCAAGTAACTGCTCCGTGGTGGGGATGTCGAGGCCGGTGAAGGGTTCGTCGAGAAGCAGCATGCGTGGGCGACGCACCAGCGCGCGCGCAATGAGCACGCGTTGGCGCTGGCCGCCGGAGAGGTCACTGATGGGACGTCCGGCGAGGTCGGCGAGGTTCACCATCTCCAGGGCGCGTCGCGCGAAGATGCGGTCGCGTTCGCTGGCGCGACGGAACCACGGGCGCGTACCCAGGGTGGCGTTGAGGGTTGCGGTGTAGACGTCGATGGGGAAATCCCACGCGACGTTATGGCGTTGAGGCACGTAGCCGACGATGTCGCGGATCGGACGGCCGGTTGTTTCAACAGTGCCAGTGGCGGGTACGAGCCCGAGCATCCCGCGCATGAGCGTCGTTTTGCCGGCGCCGTTGGGGCCGAGCAGGCCGGTGAATTCGCCGCCGTTGAACGAGACGTCCACGCCTTGAAAGACGTCGCGGCCGGGGTAGGACACTGAAAGGTCGCGGACGGTGATCACTTGCGACGCCCCCGCACCACCACGAGCGCCACCAGCGCCAGGACGAGCACGCCCAAGCCCACAAACCACAGCGCATTGCTTGACGACGACGCCCCTTCCCCACCAGCGCCTTCAAACTCCGCGTCGAACGCCTCCTGCGGGTCAACGCCGACCGCAAGGCGCAGCACCTGCTCGTCGGTGTGCACCTGGCCGTCAGTGTCCTCCACCTTCGCGCGCACCTTGATCAGGTGCACGCCCGGCTCGGTGAACACCCAGTTGGCGTGGGTGTGGGTGTTGGGTTCGACCCACATGGATTGATCGCCTTCGGTGCGGGAGTTCCACAGTTGCTGCGGTTCGTGGAAGCCGCCGGGTTGGACGAAGAGGGAGAAGTCGCCAGGGCCGTCGTGGCCGGCGAATTCGAGGCTCATGCCGGACGTGGAGCGCTCGAGCAGCGAGGGGGCTTGGGAGTTCCAGCCCAGCCATGGCACGCCTGCGACTTCGGTTTGGGGCACGACCCATACGTCGGAGCCTGGTTTGGCGCCGGTGAAGTCGAAGTCGTTGGTGTCGGGCAGGGTTTGCTTGGCGGCGTCGCCGACGGCGAAGACGACGTCGTTGAGGTGGCGCCACATGGCGGGTTCGTGGGTGTCGTCGCGAACGAGGAATTGCAGTTTGTCGTCCACGAACATGGGGCCGAGGTCGACGTGGCCTGCGTCGATGACGGTGCGCTCCCCTTCCGGGGCGATCGCTTCGTTGGCGTCAACGACTTGCTGCAGGGCGGGGTTGTTGTCTTGCACCTGGGCGGTTGCGGCGGGTGCGGCCGCGATCATGGCGGCGGTGATGAGGGCTGGGATTTTCTTCATTGTTGTCCTTTCAAGCAGTTACTAATCGACGACCCATTGGCCATCACAAAGTCCACATACGTTTGCGCCGGCCCTTGCCCGGGCGGGTCGAGGGAGTCGCCCCAAATCGGGCACACCCGCACCCCGCGCTGGGCGGCCGTTTGGGTGAGCACAGGCGTTTCTTGTTCGCTGCCGTACTCGACGAACACGGCCGGCACGTCGAGGTTGTCCAAGGTGCGCGAGAGTGCCAGCAGGTCGCGGGGGCTCGGCTCCACGCTCGGGTTCGGGGTGACAAAGCCTGCGATGCGCAGCCCGTAGGCGCGGCCGAGGTAGGCGTAGCCGTGGTGGGTGGTGACCAGGTTGCGGTTCGTTTCAGGGATGGAGTCGTACATGGCGCGGACGGTGCGGTCGGTGTCGTCGAGAAGCGACTGGTAGCGCTTGGCGTTGTCCGCGAACTGGCTGGCGCGTGACGGGTCGATGGCGGACAGTTCGTCGCGCACCACGTCAACCACCGCTTTCATCGCGGCCGGGTCGTGCCAGATGTGCGGGTCTAGCTCGCCGTGCACGTGACGGCCGAGTACCGCCTGCGGCAGCAGGTAGGTCTCATCGTCCGGGTTGCCGAGGAAGCGGAACTCGCGCTGTGGCGGGATCGGCTGCAGGGTGGTTGTGGGTACGACAACGACGGCATCGGCGGGGTTGATGTCGGTGTGGCCGGGGTGGCTGTGGTCGTCGGTGCGAAGCGTCAGGTGGGTGGTGGTGTCGTCGACAAGCGTGGCGATGTCCACGTGACCATGCTCGATCGCCACCTTCCCAGGCGCGACCTGCGCCGGGTCCTGGCCGACAACCACCGTCACGGTTTGCTCGGCGGAGCTGCGCTCTGGCGCATCGACCGCGTCGCGCACCGACGCGCGCAGCCGCAACTCGTACACACCTGGCGCCGAAAAGGCCCAACTCACGTGCGTGTGCGCACCCGACGGCAGCATGGTCGAGCCGCCGTCGGAGTCGAAGAGCAACTCAGGTGTGCCAAACGTGCCGAGGATGAAGGCGAAAGCTTTGCCGGGGCCGGTGGCGTCGACAAGCGAAAGCTCGGTGACGGCGGTGGCGGGGAGGTCACCCTCGAACCGCAGGCCCAACCACACGGTGTCCAAGCTCGCGTCCTCGACCAGCGGGATCGGGGCGTAGCCGTAGCGCTGCGTCTGCTCGGCGAGCGCCACCACACGCGCGTCGGGTCGCGCCGTCGACTCGATCGTGCGGCTCAATGCTTGCGGCTCCAGCAACAGCCCGTTGGTGAACACGGCGTCCGCATAGGCAATGTCGCGCGTGGCGTGCAGGGTCGGCTCATACGAGTGCGGGTCGGCGCCGCGACGCATCAACGGGGTGACGTCAGCGGCATCGCCGGCGACATTCTGCACGACATCCGCGAGAATGCTTGTCGACGCCACCACACGCAACCGGCCATCATCCACCGCACCGTCCGCCTGCGCGCAGCCCACCAGACCCGCAACCAACCCGAGGGCCGCTATAGCTTTGGCGCGCTTCACTTCGAGGCTCCTGCGAGGGCGATCAGGCGGCGTCGCAAGGCAGTGTCCAACGTGCACATCGCCGCGCCGAACACCGCGACGCCGAGGCCCAGGATGGCGAACGGCACGGTCATCACTGTGGTGCCGGTCTCTGCGAGGTCACCTGAGCGTGCGGCGTCGCTGCCTTGTGCCGTTGCAGCTCCGGCGCTGCAGCTGCCTTCTGGGTCAAACATGGAGCCGAAATCGAAGTGGCCGCTATCGGCGTTGCCGGTCTCGCCGACATTGAACGTCAGCGTGGCCTCGCCGGAGACCTTCTCCCCGCCTTTTGTGGTGGCGGTCTGACGGATGGTCACCTTGTACGTGCCGGGTGCCCCGAACACCCAATTGGGGTGCACGTGCGAGTTCGCCGGGATCGTGTGGCTGCCGGAGCCGCGACCATTCTCTGCGGTGAACCACTCCTCGCCCACCACTTGCCCCAGGCCGCCCTGGGTGAACACGGTCATTGGGCCGGGGCCGTTGAAGTTTGTTACTTCCCAGGTGACCTCGCCGGTGGTGTGTTCAATGAGCGACTCGTGCTGCGTGTTCGCACCCAGCCACGGCACATTGTCCTGCTGTGTCGCACCAATCATCCACGCCTTGCCGGCAGGCACTGGGCCGACCGCCTGGGGTAGGTCCGCCTCCGCCGCGTTGCCAAGCCCGAACACAAGGTCTTCCGGACGCTTCCAGGTGGCGGGCACGTTGCGGTCGTCCTTGATCATCGGGCGCAGCGCGGGTGTGCACTTCTTCGCCGCTGCTGAGGTGGTGGCGGGCGCCGGCTTGGCCGCAGGTGCTGCTGGGGCTGCGGGCGCAGATTTCTGGGCTGCCGGCTTGGAAGCAACAGACTTCGAAACCGAGTCTGCGCTGTTGGCTGCGGCGTTGCTGTTTGCGTCGTTGTGGGACGTGCCGGTGCTCGTGTCGGCCTTGGTTTCGGCGCTGGCGCGGTCTGTACCGGTCTCGGCGCTGGCGTCGCCGACGTGCCACGTGTACACCGCCTCGTTGGACTCTGCGCCGTCCGCGGTTGCCACAACCTTCATGGTGTACACCCCCGGCTGGGTGAACAGCCAGTTCGCGTGGACGTGGGACGGGTCGTCCTGAACAATGCGGGATCCTGAGGAGAGCTGCGGCTGGTCGCTATCAAGCACGGGTTGGAAGGAGCCGAAGCTTCCCGTCTGGAACAGGTAGACGGATCCTGGCCCGGAGACCTCGCGGAACTCGATGTCGACGCGACCGAAGCCACCTTCGCGCACGCCCTGGGTGTCCCACCCGGGCCACAGCAGGTCGGCACGTTGGGTCTGTGGCAGCAGGTAGCCGGGCTCGCCGATCTCTGGGACGTTGGCGGTTTCGTCGGTGTAGGCCGCCTCGCCGACAACCAAATCGACATCCTCGGGTGCGCGGCGCACGTGGGAGCCGGTGACGTCCTCCTGCAGGTCCAAAGTCAGGCTGCCACCGTCGGCGGTGACGTTGAAGACATCGATGTGGCCCCGATCAAAACGGGCGGGATCCGCCAGTGCCACGCCACACGTCAACAGGGTGAGCAAGGCGGCGAGGCAGACAACCACAAGACTATTGGTAACCGTTTTCAACACTTAACGAATACTACTTCCATTAAGCGTTGCGACAAAGCACTACCCCCAGACACGAAAAAGCGCCCCGGTGAACCACCGAGGCGCGAAATCGTTGCGGGAAGACTATGCCTTCTTGGCGTAGTCCTTCTCCACAGAGGTATCAACCGGAACGCCCGGGCCCTGGGTTGCGGACACGGTGATCTTCTTCAGGTAGACACCCTTGGCGGAAGACGGCTTGAGGCGAACGACCTCGTCGAGAAGCGCGCCGTAGTTCTCAGCGAGCTGCTCCGGGGTGAAGGAAGCCTTACCGATGATTGCGTGCAGGTTCGATGCCTTGTCCACGCGGAAGGCAATCTTGCCGCCCTTGGAGTCCTGGATCGCCTTAGCGACGTCCGGGGTGACCGTACCGGTCTTCGGGTTCGGCATCAGACCACGCGGGCCGAGCACGCGAGCAACGCGGCCGACCTTAGCCATCTGGTCCGGCGTAGCGATAGCCACGTCGAAGTCGAGCTGGCCAGCGTTGATCTGCTCGATGAGCTCGTCGGTGCCGACGATGTCAGCGCCTGCTTCCTTCGCCTTGGTGGCGTTCTCGCCCTCAGCGAAGACTGCGACGCGGACGGTCTTACCGGTGCCGTGCGGCAGGTTGACGGTGCCGCGGACCAGCTGGTCAGCCTTGCGCGGGTCGACGGACAGACGCATCGCAACGTCGATGGTTGCGTCGTACTTGTCGGAAGCGGTCTCCTTTGCCAGGGTCACCGCATCCAGCGGGTGGTAGAACGCGTCGCGGTCCACCTTGGCGAGCTGCTCAATGTAACGCTTGGACTTCTTAGCCATGTTTGATTCCTTTCAGGAGTTGTGGTTGGCGGGCCTGGCTGAAGGCCCTTCCACGTAAAGCGACGAGGTGCGCTTTACTTCTCGACGTCAATACCCATCGAACGTGCGGTACCAGCGATGATCGCGGCGCCAGCCTCGATGTCGCGGGCGTTGAGGTCGTTCTTCTTGGTCTCGGCGATTTCCTTGCACTGCTCCCAGGTGACCTTGCCAACCTTGTCAGTGTGCGGAACGCCGGAGCCCTTCTGCAGGCCTGCAGCCTTCAGCAGCAGGGATGCAGCCGGCGGGGACTTCAGGATGAAGTCGAAGGAGCGGTCTTCGTAGACCGTGATCTCCACCGGGACAATGTTGCCGCGCATGGATTCGGTCGCAGCGTTGTATGCCTTGGTGAACTCAACGATGTTGACACCGTGTGCACCAAGTGCCGGACCGACCGGCGGGGCCGGGTTTGCCATACCAGCTTCGATCTGAAGCTTGATCAGGCCAGTGACCTTCTTCTTAGCCATCGCAATTACCTCCTAGTTACAGCCTCGCCACCGCGATGAACAGCGGTAAGGCTTCCGGATGCCGGGTTTTTCCCAGCCACCGGGGATGAGAAAACGAAAACGTCGCGTGTGCGCAAAACACACGCGACGAGATAGGTTACGCCAGGGCGTCGTCGATAAGCAAAATGCGCTTACATGATGCGCTCGATCTGATCGGCGGTCAGCTCGACTGGGGTCTCGCGGCCGAAGATGGACACGAGCGCCTCGATCTTGCCGGTCTCCGGGTCGATGGCGTTGATGGTGGCGGACACGGACGCCAGTGCACCGGAGAGGATGGTGACGGCCTCGCCGACCTTGTAGTCGTGGGTGACCTTGTTCGGCGCCTCCTCCGCCGACGGCACAACGGTGTCGCCCTCGGCGTCGACCTGCGGCTTCGCGCCGGCCGCGGCGGACTTCGGCAGCAGGAACTTGGCGACGTCGCGGTGCTTCACCGGGGTGGCATTGCCCTCATTACCGACGAACGAGGTCACGCCCGGGGTTTCACGCACCACGGACCATGCGGCGTCGTTCATGTCCATGCGCACGAGGACGTAGCCCGGCAGGAGCTTGCGCTTGACCAGCTTGTTCTTGCCGTCCTTGTTCTTCTCCAGCGCCTGCTCGACAGGCACGACGACCTCGTAGATGGAGTCTTCGACCTCGAGGGTCTGGCTACGCATCTCCAGGTTGGTCTTCACCTTGTTTTCGTAGCCGGAGTAGGACTGGATGATGTACCACTCGCCCGGCTGCTTCTTCAGTTCGCGGGTGTACTCGCGCAGGCGCTTGCGGTATTCAGCGTCGAAGTCGGACGTAGCCTCAGCGTCCTGGGCCTCAACGCCCTCCGCGGCCTCAGCGCCCTCTGCCTCCGGCGCTTCCGCGCCCTCGGTCGCCTCGGCGTTGTCATCCTGCTCGTTGGTGCCGGCCGGGTCGGAGTCGCCGTGGATGACCGGGTCGGTGGAGGGGTCGACGGGCGCGCCTTCGCCGATCATTTCCTGCTCGTTGTTTTCGATCGCGCCGTTGACGTCCTCGTTTACCTCAGTCATGGTTGTTCTCCTCGTATGTTCGCGGGTGTGCCCCAAGGTTACCGGGGCAAAAAGTATCCCGCCTTCCCTCGGTGTTCGAGGAGGCGGGAAACGTTACGCGTGAAATTGTACTTATCGGATGAGAATCCAGCGAATCCCCATGGAAGCGAGGGTGTCGGTGCCCCAGACGAGGATGGTGAGCACGATGAGGAACGCGAATGTGATCAGCGTGTAGTTCAGCATCTGCTTGCCGGTCGGCCAGATGACTTTGCTCATCTCGGAGACGACTTCGCCCGGGAAGGTTGCGATGCTGGTGGTCTTTTCCTCGGCCTCGTCGGCATTGACGGGGGTGCGCTTTGCTTCGTACCCGTCGGAGGACACGGGCGAGACCCCTCGCAGTTGGCGCTTGCCGGTTGGCTGTGCGGCATTCTGACCGTTGGGGTTAGTCACGAAAACTCCTCCAGGTTGTTTTGGCAGGGGCGACAGGACTCGAACCTGCAACCTACGGTTTTGGAGACCGTTGCGCTACCAATTGCGCCACGCCCCTAGGGCACCTTATTCGGTGCGCCTAACCCTACCACGGGCGCTTGTGGCGTCCGTTTGAGGTGAGTAGCGATGGAGAGAATTGAACTCTCGACACAGCGATTATGAGTCGCTTGCTCTACCACTGAGCTACACCGCCATGTGTTCACTGACGCTCGCACGAAGTGCAAGGACCCCAGCAAACAACAGAGCCCCCTGACAGAATCGAACTGTCGACCTTTTCCTTACCATGGAAACGCTCTGCCGACTGAGCTAAGGGGGCACAGCCTCTTTGTTGTGGATCTTGCGACCCGCTCCGTTGAAGCCTTGAGAAGATTAACCCGATATCGTTTATAAACACAAATCGCCAGTACATCCCATGTTTTTGCACATGCTTATCGACGACATAAACCGCTCCATAACCTACGCCATAGGCCATCACTCCCTACCGCCCTGCAGCCGCAGAACCACAGCACCGCACAGCGAAAACCCCGCCGATCCGTGATGGGGATCGGCGGGGTGTGCCTGTGCCAGGTAGAAGATTCGAACTTCTGAAGGCGAATGCCGGCGGATTTACAGTCCGCTCCCTTTGGCCGCTCGGGCAACCTGGCGTGCACGTTTGAAGTGCGGGGATTACCTTACATCACGCCACCGCAATGTAGGCAAATCGCCTGGTTATCCTACGCGTTCGACGGTGAGACGTGTCATGGTGCGCAGCGCTTCGCGGGCGGGAATGTCGGGCAACTCGTCGAGTTCGCGCTCGACGGTGTCCAGGTATCTGCGAGCGGTCTCGAGGGCGCGTTCACGGCCGCGTGTCTGGCCCAGGAGGTCGAGGGCGCGGGTGACGTCGGCGTCGTCGGTAAGCGGGCCCGTGAGGAGCCCTCGAAGGGCTTCGCCGGCCTCGGAGTCCTCTTCGAGCGCGTAGAGCACTGGCAGGGTGAATACGCCTTCGCGCAGGTCGGTGCCTGGGGTCTTTCCGGATTGTTCGGGGTCGGAGAAAATGTCAATGATGTCGTCGACGATCTGGAACACCATGCCCACGGCGTCGCCGATGCGCGCGCAACGCTGGACCACCTCGTCGGACGCGCCGGAGTGCCGCGCGCCCAGGTAGGCGGCGGACGCGATGAGCACGCCGGTTTTCTCGTCGATGACCTTCAGGTAGTGCTCAACCGGGTTGGTGCCTTGTGCGCCGACGGTTTCGCGCATCTGGCCGGTGACCAGTTCCTCGAAGGTGTCGGCGAAGTGCTCGACGGTGGCCAGGTCCATTCGGCCCATCAGGCGTGAGGCGTGGGCAAACAGGATGTCGCCTGCAAGGATGGCGACGGTGTTGCTCCAGCGCGCGTTGGCGGACTCAACGCCGCGGCGGCGTTCAGCTTCGTCCATGACGTCGTCGTGATACAGCGTGGCCAGGTGCACCATTTCGGTGACGGTGGCGCCGTTGATTACGTTTTGGGCGCGCGGGTTGGGGCCAAACTCGGCGCACAGCAGCGCCATCATGGGGCGGAAGCGTTTGCCGCCGGCTGCGGCGAGGTGGGTGACTTTGTCGGTGAGGAACTTTTCGCCGCGTGAAAGTTCGGCCATGAGGAGGTCCTCCACCGCTTCTAGCCCGGTGTTGAGCCGGGTGTTGAGTGCGTCGTCGCCAAGGTCAATCTTGAATCCGTGGCGGGGTGACGGGGTGGTGCCGTACGTCATCGATAACGTCCTTGCAGGTTGGAGGGGCACATGGATAACGCACCTACCGTAGCCCACTTGCCCTTGGTTCTGTAGCAGTGGGTGGCGCTGGCACAATCAGTTGCGTGACTGAGTATTTCGACCTTGTGGTTGTGGGTGCTGGACCGGCTGGTTCGGCGGCGGCGATTGCGGCGCAGCGTTCGGGTTTGCAGACTTTGCTTCTCGACGTCCAGGGTCCCGGCCGCGACAAAACTTGCGGCGATGGGTTGACCCCGCGTGCGGTGGAGACGCTCGAGGCACTCAATCTGGAGGTACCCGCGTATCGCAACAAGGGGTTGAAGTTGCACGGCTACGGCGGCGACGTCGAGGCGCCTTGGCCGCGCGGTGAAGGCTCTGCGGCTCCTCGGACGGTGTTTGACGCAATGCTTGTCGACGAAGCCCGCACCGCCGGCGCCACCATCCGCCAGAACTGCGCCGCGACGGGTGTGGAGTTTTCCGGTGGCGCGATCAGTGCTGTGAAGACGGATCAGGGCTCGGTACGCGCGAAGTGGGTCGTGGTTGCCGACGGCGTGCGCTCCCCCTTTGGCAAGAAACTGGGTCGCGAGTGGCACAAAGGGGAGGTATTCGGGATTGCGGCACGCTCGTATTGCGATTCGCCGTTTTCGGATGAGCCGTGGATGCATTCGCACGTGGAGCTGCGCGACGCGGATGGCGTGATTCAGCCTGGTTACGGCTGGATCTTCCCGCTTGGCAACGGCACCGTGAACCTCGGCTGCGGAGCCTTATCCACCGATGCGCGCCCGGCGAAGGTGAACACGAAGAAGTTGCTCGCCGACTATGCCGCACAGCAGCGCGAGGCGTGGAGCCTCGGCCCGGAGCAGGCCGTTACCTCTGCGCTGCTGCCGATGGGCGGGGCGGTGTCCAACGTGGCCGGCCCGAACTGGGTGCTTATCGGCGACGCCGCCGCGTGCGTGAACCCGCTCAACGGCGAGGGCATCGACTACGGGCTGGAAACCGCAGTACTGGCGGTCGAGTTGATCAACGCGGGTGGCGACCTCACGCTTGCGTGGCCGGCGTTGCTGCGCAGCCACTACGGCGACGCGTTTACGCTGGCGCGCACCCTCGCCCGTCTCCTGACCTACCCGCAGTTCCTACCGCTGGCTGGCCCGGTGGCGCTGCGCGGTTTGGGCGGGCGCTACCTCATGCCTGCAGCGGCGCGCCTGATGGGCAACCTGGTGCAGGAAGACGACCGCGACCTGGTCGCACGACTGTGGCGCGCGGCAGGTCGCGTGGTGCCGAAGAACGCCCCGCTCTGGGACGTCGCTTAGCGCGGCTTAGTCGAGCGGCTTGACGGCGCTGTGGAGCGCCACGATGCCGGCGGTGAGATCTTGCCAGCCGGCGTCTTCCCAACCGTTGGCGTTGATCGCCGCGGCAAGCTCCTCCTGGTTGGGCCATGCGCGGATGGATTCCGCAAGGTACTCGTAGGCCTCCGCGTTGGAGGAAAATACCTTGGCCAGCGCCGGCACAGCACGTGGCAGGTATTCCTTGTACACGGTGCGGAATCCTGGGATGACGGGGGTGGAGAACTCGTTGACCACAAGGCGCCCGCCGGGCTTGGTCACACGCGCCATTTCGCGCAAGCCGGCCTCGAAATCGTGGACGTTGCGCAGGCCGTAGGAGATGGTCACCGCGTCGAAGGTGTTGTCGGCAAACGGAAGGTACATCGCATCACCAACCACCTTGGGTACGTCGCGGTCCTGGCCGGCGGCCAGCATGCCCTGGGAGAAGTCGCACGCTACGACCCACGCGCCGGATTTACCTAACTCGACGGTGGATACGGCGGTGCCGGCGGCGAGGTCGAGCACCTTCTCCCCTGGTTTGAGTTCGAGGCGTTCGCGGGTGCGTCGTCGCCAGTATTTGTCCAGCCCGAACGACAACACGGTGTTGGTCTTGTCGTAGTTCTTGCCCACGTCGTCGAACATTCCAGCAACGTCGAAGGGCTTTTTCTCCAGATCCGCCTTGGCCATGGTTGGTCAGTCTACTTCGGTCTACTTCGCCACCCACAAAAGTAGGCTGTACGCCCTTACGCCACTTGCCAGTTCGGCATACCGAACTTTATTATTCGCCAGCGTGGGCACACAGATTGCCTGCTCCCCTCCACGCTCCCAACGCAAAGGAACGACATGATGAAAACCAAAGTGCTTGCGCTCGTCGCTACGGCTGCTCTCTCCCTCGGCCTGGCGAGCTGCTCTGAAGAAAGCACTGATGCAGCAGGCGGCAAAGACACCCCTGTCGTGCTCACAACGTTCACCGTGATCCAGGACATCGCCGCGAACGTTGCGGGCGATCACCTCAAGGTGGAATCCATCACCAAGCCTGGTGCGGAGATCCACGGCTACGAGCCCACCCCCGGCGACATTTCTCGTGCCGCCGACGCGGACCTGATTTTGGATAACGGCATGAACCTGGAGAATTGGTTCGCCCAGTTTGTCGCCGATCTGGATGTGCCGCACGCCGTGGTCAGCGAGGGTGTCGAGCCGATCGACATCGCCGAGGACGCCTACGCCGGCAAGCCCAATCCGCACGCGTGGATGAGCCCGGTGAACGTGCAGAAGTACGTGGACAACATCGTTGACGCGTTCAGCGAACTCGACCCGGAACACGCCGCAGACTTCAAGGCCAACGGCGAGAAATACAAAAACGAACTGCAGGCTGTGCAAGACGAGCTGGAGACCAAGCTCGCCGCCGTCCCCGACAAGCAGCGTGCCTTGGTGACCTGTGAGGGCGCGTTCTCCTACCTGGCCCGCGACGCGAAGCTAACTGAGCGCTACATCTGGCCAGTCAATGCTGAGCAGGAAGCCACCCCGCAGCAGATCGCCGGCGCGATCGAGTTTGTGAAGGAAAACAACGTCCCAGCGGTGTTCTGCGAATCCACAGTCTCTAACGCCCCGATGATGCAGGTCGTGAAGGCCACCGGCGCGGAGTACGGCGGCACCCTCTACGTCGATTCGCTTTCTGAGGAAAACGGTCCGGTGCCGACCTACCTGGATCTGATTCGCCACGACACGAAGGTGATCATCGACGGTTTGAACGGGGGCAAGCAGTGATCCCCGCAATCGCGGTTGACGATGTTGCGGTGCGCTACGGCGACGTCGTCGCGCTCGACGGCGCAACTTTGAGCGTCCAACCAGGCCGTATCTGTGGGCTGATCGGGATGAACGGCGCGGGCAAATCCACGCTACTCAAGGCGATCATGGGGTTGGTCAAGCCGGATCGCGGCACGGTTCGTATCAACGGCATCGACCCCATGCGCGCCCGCAAGACGCAGGTGCTGGGCTACGTCCCGCAGAGCGAGGACGTGGACTGGCAGTTCCCGGTCACAGTGCGTGATGTGGTCATGATGGGCCGCTACGGCCACATGGGCTTTACCCGCCACGCGCGTGCGGAGGACATTGCGGCTGTGGATCGCGCGCTTGAGCGCACCCACCTTGAGTCGTTCGCAGACCGCCAGATCGGTCAGCTTTCGGGTGGCCAGAAGAAGCGTGCCTTCATCGCCCGCGGTATCGCCCAGGGCGCGAGCATCATGCTTCTCGACGAACCCTTCGCCGGCGTGGACAAACATTCCGAGGCCACCATCACTGAGCTGTTGCGCGACCTCGCCGCTGAAGGCACCACCATTTTTGTGGTGACGCACGATCTGGTCGCCCTGCCGCAACTCGCGCCGGAGACGGTGCTGTTGAACCGTCGGGTGTTAATGCACGCCCCGACCGAAGTGGTGTTAGAGCCGGACAATTTGGTGCAGGGCTTCGGAATGGGGGTGTCGGCATGATTGCGCTGCTTACGGAGCCGTTTGGTTACGAGTTCATGATGCGTGCGCTTGCAACGTCGCTAGTGGCGTCGGTTGTGTGCGCGCTGTTGTCGTGCTGGCTGGTGCTGGTTGGCTGGTCGCTGATGGGCGATGCGGTAAGCCACGCTGTCCTGCCGGGCGTGGTGCTGGCCTACATTCTGGGCGTGCCGTTCGCCGTTGGCGCGGTGGTGTTTGGGTTCCTTGCGGTGGCACTGATCGGGCTGGTGCGCGATACGTCCCGGGTGAAGGAGGATGCGGCCATTGGCATTGTGTTCACCACCATGTTCGCGCTGGGGCTCGTGCTCATTTCGGTAACCCCCTCGCACACGGATCTGAACCACATCATCTTCGGCAACCTGCTTGGTGTGTCTCGTGGGGACCTGCTGCAGGTGGCCATCCTGGGTGCGATCGTGTTGACCGTGCTCGTGCTCAAGCGGCGCGACTTCACCCTCTACGCGTTCGACCCCACCCACGCCCACGCGATCGGGTTGAATCCGCGCCTGCTCGGTGCAGCACTGCTCGCGCTGTTGGCGCTGACGTCAGTGGTGGCGCTGCAGGCTGTTGGCGTGATCCTGGTGGTGGCGATGCTGATCATCCCGGGCGCGACCGCCTACCTGCTCACCAACAAGTTCGGCACGATGCTGATCATCGCCCCGACCATGTCGGCGGCATGTGCGATTGTGGGCCTGTACTGCTCCTACTACCTCGACACGGCCTCCGGTGGCATGATCGTGCTCGCACAGGGTGTGGTGTTTGGTGTGGTGTACCTGTTCGGCCCGCATGGGGTGCTGCGGGGTCGTCGTTACGCATCCACGCGCACGAAGACGGAGTCCGTGGCTTCCTCGCCAAGCGGCACCGCCTCCGCCGCACCGGCCAGCCGCACCGCGACCGCGCCGGAGTAAGGGGCACCCTCCCCAACCTCGAGGGTTGCGCCGACGACAAGCCCGTGACTGTCCAGGAATTGCAGCAGTTTCGGGTCGTCGTCGGCAATGCGTTCAATCGTGGCCGTCTGGCCCGGTTGCACGCCGGTCAGCGGGACGGCTTCGGGGGTGTCGACACGCCCGCTGGCCGAGGGGATGGGGTCACCGTGGGGGTCGCGGGTGGGGTAGTTAAGAAATGCGTCGATGCGCTCGACCATGAAGTCGCTCACGGAGTGCTCGAGATTTTCCGCCTCGTCGTGCACTTGGTCCCAGGTGTAGCCGAGGGCTTCCACCAGAAACGTTTCAATGAGACGGTGGCGGCGGATCATCGCCACCGCATACGTGTGGCCGAGTTCGGTCAGTTCGATCGTGCCGTAAGGCTTGTGTGTGACAAGCCCCTGCTCGCCAAGTTTGCGCACCCCGTCCGACACCGTGGATTTCCGCAGCCCAAGGTGCTTTGCCACTGACGACGACGTCACCGGCGCATCCGACCACTCCGAAAGGGCCCAAATGCCTTTGAGGTAGTTCTGAGTGCTGGTAGACAGGTCGCCGACAGACATGCCCGTCAGTCTACTTTGCGCTTCACCGGCACCCAGCGCGGCAGTGCAACATCGCGGCCGAACAGGTGGATCACCTTGCGCTCGTAGGAGTCGAGCACCTCGGTGTAGTAGCCAAGGAGTTGCTGCCCAAGCGCCTCCCAAGTCTTGTCGGCCACGGACGCCCTGGCGGTGGTGGTGAGTTCGGGGTGGCGGGTGTCGTCGAGAAGCCAACGCGCTGCGTCGGGGAGCTCCTCGGTGAAGGTGGCCACGTCGAGCAGCAAACCGTTGACGCCGTGCTCGATGAGGTCAACGGGGCCGCCAGCGCGGGGGCCGATCGTGGGCACGCCCGAGGCTTGAGCTTCCTGGATGGCCTGGCAGAAGGTTTCAAACTCGCCGGTATGCACGAACAGGTCGAGCGATGCATACGCGCGGGCGAGCTCCTCGCCAGAAAGCGGGCCGGTGAACACGGCGTTGGGCAAAACCTCTTCAAGCGCCTCGCGCTCCGGGCCGCCGCCGACGATGACCAACTGGATGGACGGGTCCGTAACCAGCGGGGCGAGGCGGTCAACGGACTTCTCCGCGGCGAGGCGGCCGACGAACCCGACGATCTTCTTCGTACCGGTCGGGTCCCACGAACGGCGCAGGATGTCGGAGCGCTTCGACGGGTGGAACAGTTCCGCATCCACGCCACGGCCCCAATGGCGGATATTTTTGATGTTGTGCTCCTCCAGCGCCTTGATCGTTTCCGACGACGGCGCGAGCGTCATCTCGCACATGTTGTGCACGGTGCGGGTCCAGTCCCACGCCATGGTAGCCAGGGTGGACAGTTGGTACTTCGTGGCAAAGCCAGCCACGTCCGTCTGGTAGAGCGCGACCGCGGGCACACCGAGTTGGCGGGCCGCGAACGCTCCCGCTCCGCCAAGCACGAACGGGCTGGCCAGGTGGATGATGTCCGGCTTGAACTGCGACAGTGCTGCTGTGACGGTGGTGGTGGGAACGCCGATGGGCAGCGAATCGATCAACGGCACCATAACGGTGGGCACCCGCACGATCTCAAAGCCAAGGTAGTCAGGAACTTCGTCCTGGAACTCGCGGGCGCCAGGCGCGATCACGATCGCGTCGTGGCCCTCCCGTTTGAGGTGCTCAAGGACGCGAAGGACGGAGTTGGTCACTCCGTTGACGTTGGGCAGAAAGGACTCGGCGACGATTCCCACTCGCATGCTGTTTACTCTCCCAGTTGACGTGAAACTTCGGTCGAATTCCGGCTGAACCGGACGTGAATTTTTCCTACGGCGAGCCAGGCCAGGGCGGCGATAATCGTCGCCACGGCCAGCACCGACAGGGCGGGGATGAGCGAGAGCGCCCACCCGCGGCCTTCCACCTTGACCAGCTCGGTGTTGTTCTTGGCGTAGGTCACCCACACCTGTTGGCCGGGGCCGAGCCCGGTGGGATAGAGCACCCCGTCGCGCGGTGAGACGAGCCGGCCGTCTTCGGTTTCGTACTCCACGTAGGTGCGCAGCCGGGTTTGGTCGGTGACGGTGGCGACGCCGCGGCCGGGGTTGGCGTGGATTTGGGCGTCGTGAAGCGCGGGCCCTGCGACCATGGCAACGCAGCCGAGCACGGCGCATCCGTAGAGCGCCATGACGGCTTGGTGTGCGCGTCTGCGCCAGCGCATTACTTGGCCAGTCGCTGCGCGAGCGCGCGGCGGGTTTCGCGGGTGGTCACGGCCTCCACAATTGTGATGCCGTCGGGCTGGGCCTCGAGTTCAAGCAGCACTTGGTGCAGTTCCGCAAGCGATTCGGCGCGGCGGTAGTTCGCCCCGTACGCGAGTGCTTGCTTCTCGACGACCACCCCATGCGGCGTCCCAAACGCCCGTTCAAACACGTCGCGCACCGGCTCAGCGGCGGGCTCGAGGGTTTCGAAGATGCCTCCGCCGTCGTCGTTGGCCACCACGATGGTCAGGTTGCCGGGGCGCGGCTCGTCGGGACCGATGAGCAGGCCGTTGATGTCGTGCAGAAACGTCAGGTCCCCCAGCAACGCGACGGTGCGCGGTGCGCGGATCTCGTCCGCACGCAGTGCCTGGGTGGCAAGGGCGATGCCGACAGCTTGGGAGACGGTGCCATCGATACCCGCGGCACCGCGGGCGGCGTAGGTGTCCACGCCGTCGAACGGCATGCCGACAAAGGAGGCATCGCGCACCGGGTTCGACGCGCCGAGCACCATCGTGTCGCCCACCGCGAGGGTGTCGCACACGGCAGCGGCGACGTGCAGGCCGGTGAAGCCGAACTGCTCCTCGGCGAGGGCTTGGCGCACGGTGTCGGCGCCGACCTCGCCAGCGGCCTCACAGATCTTGATCCAGGTATCCGTCGGCTGGCCCGTGGCGTTGACGCGCGAGCCGCGCAGGTCCGGCTGGCCGGTAAACGTCTCGGTGCGCGACAGGCCGATGACCGTGACGTCCGGATCCGCCAGCAGCGCCATGACGTCGCGGTGCAGCGTCGGGTGCCCCACCACAACGACCTGTTCCGGCTTGGTGGACGCGGCGAAGTCACCCCCGTCGTGGGAGATGGCCACCTCCGACTGCGCAAAGAACCGTGCGGCCAACGGGTGAACGTGGTGGAACGGGGTCGGCGCCGTCGGCTCAGCGATGGTGGGCACGTGTTCCAGGCCGGGTACTTCCCAGGCCTCGTCGCCGGCGATGACCAGCGTGTCGCGGGTCAGGTCGATGTCCACGACTCCATGGTCGACGAACCCGGCGCCCGAGCCTGCGAGCGCACCGCGTGCGAGGACGCCCGGGCCGACCCGGCGCGGCTCGCCAACCGGCTCTAGCAGCGCGTCCGGCACGAGCGGGGTGTCCAGCGCAACGTTGATGTGTACTTGGCCGGCGTCGAACGAGATCGCTTCCGCCGCCGCCTCGTCCGCCACCTGTTGGGTCTCGGCGTAGCGGCCGAAGATGCCCTGCTGCCAAATGGTCTGGCTGGCACCGGTGCCCACGAGGCGCTCCGGGCGGTCGGCGCTGATCACGGCAAGCGGCGTGTGCGACATATGCGCCTCGATCATCGCCGGGTACGCGTTCGCCACCGCCGTGCCCGAGGTCATCACCACGCCAACGTGTCGGCGCTGCACGCGTGCGAGGCCGAGGGCGGTGAAGGCGGCGGAGCGTTCGTCGATACGCATATGCACCGTGATGTCGCGACGCGCGAGCAGCGCGTACGCCAGCGGCGAGTTGCGCGAACCCGGGCTCATCACCACATCAGTGCAATGCTTTGCGACGACCCCCGCCACCGCCGTAGCCAATTCCATAGCCGTTGCCATCTACCTACTGCTCCTGGAGAAACTGGTCCGCGCCGTCGCGGATCTGGTCGAGAATATCGCGGGCACTGTCCCGAACATCGCGCGGGATCTCAACATCATCCGGCAGCGGCTCCGGCGGCAACATCGAGGTTGCTTCCTCGCGGTCGCGGAAGATCGACGGGAACTTCGTCGTCGTCGTAGTCGTGGTCTCCGTCGCGGTGGTCGTCTGGGTGACCGTCTCCGTCAACGGCTGCTTTTTGGCATCCGCTGCCGCCCCTTGCCACAGGAAAAACAGCACCACAGCTGCAATGAACGCCAACGCTGCGAACACACCCAGCGCAATCGACGCGGCACTCGAGCCCTTCTGCGGCTCCGGCTGGTACGGCTCCTGATACTGGGGCTCGTACGGGGGCTCGTACTGCTGGTATTGCGGCTGGTAGTACTGATCGTCGTACTGGGCCTGTTGTTCGGACTGGTCCGGGAAGTACTGCCTCGGGCGCGGGCGCTGCGGCTCGTCGCCTGGACGGCCGTACTGTCTCGTCTCGTTATCCATGGCAAATAGACTAGCGCCCCGGCAGGAGAACTGCCGGGGCGCGTCGTCGATAAGCAGAATGCTCCTAGAGCACCAGCCCAAACACAGGTACTGCGATGAAGTACGTAGCCAGGGAGATGAGCACCAACGCAATCGCGTTGAGCCACACACCACCCTTGATCATCTCGCCCATGGTGACGTAACCGGACGAGTAAGCGATCGCGTTCGGCGGAGTTGCCACCGGCAGCATGAACGCACACGTTGCAGACAGCGCAACAGGGATAGCCAGCAGCAGAACGTTCATCTCGGTCGCCTCGGTCAGGCCGATACCAACGGCCACACCACCCATGATCGGCAGGAAGGTCGCAGCCGTTGCGGTGTTGGAGGTCAGCTCCGTCAGCAGCAGCACCAGCGCGGCGATGGCGAAGATGAGCAGGAACATCGGCAGCACCGCCAGCCCCTTCGCCTTCTCACCGATCCACAGGGACAGGCCGGTTGCGGTAAACATGGCCGACAGGGACAGACCGCCACCGAAGAGCATCAGCACGTCCCACGGCATCTCATTCGCCGTCTTCCAATCCAGCAGACGCTTACCGTCAGAGGTACCCGGGATGATGAACATGAGCAAGCCAGCGATGATGCCGACGATCGCGTCGTCGTACGGGAAATCCCAACCGAAGTGATTGCGTCCCAGCGGGATGAAAATCCAGGCAAGCGCGGCGACAAGGAAGATCACGCCAACAGCGATCTGCGGGAAGGTCCATGCACCGAGCTTCTTAATCTCATCGTCGATCAGCTCCTTGCCACCCGGGATGGTGTCTACCTCCGGCTTGAACACCGTGATCAGCAACCACCAAGCAATGAAGGTGAACACAACCGCGACCGGCAGGCCGACCAGCATCCACTGACCGAAACCGATAACGATGCCGTGGGCCTCCTCCATGTAGCCCTTCAGCAGCGCGTTCGGCGGAGTACCAATCAGCGTGGCCAGGGAGCCAATGGAAGCCGAGTACGCGATAGCAAGCATGAGCGCGGTAGCGAACTTCCGCTGGTTCTTCATGCCACCAACCGTGTCCGCGGTCAGCATGAGCACCGACGTACCAATCGGCAGCATGACCACAGCGGTAGCAGTGTTAGACACCCACATGGACATAAAGCCAGTGGCCAGCATAAAGCCCAAAATGATGCGCTTCGGCGAAGTACCGACAATCTTGACCACCACCAGAGCCAGACGGCGGTGCAGGTTCCAACGCTGCAGACCCAGCGCCATGAGGAAGCCACCCATAAACAGGAAGATCGTCGCCGAAGCGTACGGCGAGGACACTTCCTTAAACGGAGCCACACCTGCGATCGGGAACACCGCAATCGGCACCAAGGCGGTGGCGGCCAGCGGGATGGCCTCCGTCATCCACCACGCACCCATCAACACAGTGGTGGCAGCGACGATGCGCATGGTGTCCGCGGAGTACTCCACGCCCTCCTTCGCACCGGAGGACTGCAACACCGTCTCAGCAGCGTTGGCAGGGAACAAGAAATACACCAAAACAGCCAGCACCACACCGGTGATCAGGCCGATAAGTTGGCGGCGCCACTCGCCAGGTTCGGGCGCTTTTGCCAGTTCGCCTTCTGAAAGCGCGGCAGATTCGTGCATCACGGGAGTCGACATGGGCGAAAGATTAGCCGACTGCCCCCGGATCCCACACGCGAATGCGATAAGAAATCGGACAATTACACCCGGAAAGAGGGATCCTGCTCCAGCACAGCCATGCACGCACGGACCCTGGCGAACCACCAATCCCTGCGCTCACCTGGGGCGCGAAGCCCGTGGAGGCGTTCCGGATCGGGGGTAGTGCGGGTGATAGCAAGTTCGCCGTTTTCCATGACGCGGGGCTCCGCAACGTCCTCCACGAACAGGCGCTGGGTTGCCAGCCCCGCCGCACGCGAACCGGTGAGCTTCGCCGCGATCAACCCCGCATCCATCCCAACAGCGGTATCCAAGGCGCTAGCGACAGTGACATCGAGGTGCAGGTCGCGCGCGATGGTGACCAGGTTGGCCACTCCCCCAAGCGGGGCGACCTTGCACACCGCCACGTCCGCCGCGTTCAGTTCAGCCACGCGGTACGGGTCGGCGGCACGCCTGATCGACTCGTCCGCAGCAATCGGGGTGCTGGTGCGGCGGCGCACCTCCGCAAGTTCCTCCACCGTGGCGCACGGCTGCTCGATGTACTCCAACTCGCCGAGCTTCTCCGCCGCTTCGACGGCTTGGTCGACGGTCCAGCCACGGTTGGCGTCGACACGCAAACGCGCGTCGGGGCGGAGGCGACGGACGGCGGTGACGCGCCGGATGTCGTCGTCAAGCGACTGCGAAGGCTCAGCGACCTTGATCTTGAACGTGTTAACCCCCGGGTAGCGCGCGAGCACAGGCTCGACGTCCTCGACCGCGGGAATCGTGCCGTTGACCTCCACAGTGCCGTGGGCTTCGGGCAGGCCGGTGAACGCCGCCTCGAGCCCGGCGCGCAGCCAGGCGGCAGACTCCTCGGGTGCATATTCGATGAATGGGGAGAACTCGCCCCAGCCGGCGGGGCCGTCGATAAGCAAGGCCTCGCGCGTGGTGATGCTGCGGAACTTCACGGCCATGGGCAGGGCGACAACGTGGGCGCGCTCAAGGATCTCGTCGACAGAGGGGGTCATGGGTGCTTTATACCTCTTTATAGGTTGGGGTAGTTATAAAGAGGTATAAAACGTCAACCACGAGCCTCACGCTCCTGCCCGCCCCGCTCGTTTCTCACGAATTCGGCGAACCCCGGAACAGTGAACCTCAAGTAGCCGAAACCACTTTCCTCGATTAATCCCTTGTCAAGCAAAGATCTACGGACCATGCTGATTCCGGTTGTAGGTCGGCCCATTCTCTCGGCGATATCGCCTCGCTTCACCTGTGGCTCTAGATCCTCAGCCATTGCGCTAATGAATTCCCTCTCCACGTCGGTAGCTTTGTGCCACCGGGAGCGGAACATGGTCAACTGAGTTTCTTGGAATCGATCCGCTACATGTTTGAGGTTTGCTAGGTCAATAAAAGTGCCAGGGTCCGGAAAATCGGCCGCTTGCCACACCAGATCGCCTACAACCTGAATGAAATACGGGTAGCCGCCTGCTAAACGGACAGCTTCCTGGAGCGTGGCCGGAGACCAATTCACGCCCTTCTTCTTCGCCGGTTGTACTAATGCTTCCTCAGCGTGTTCTCGGTCCAGAGATTCAAGATGCACATAACTAAAGCGCTCTGCAAAACTCACAGCATCGGTAATCACATCCTGACTATGACTGAGCCCAGCTGCAAAGATGGCGAGAGGGAGCTCAGCATTTTCTGCCTGCATCTGCTGCCACGCGTACGCAAGCGAGCGCAGGCCATCTGCATCAGCCGACTGAATCTCGTCAATACAAACAACCATTCCACTAGCCCTGCCCCGGATCGTTTCCGCTGCATCAACAAGCGCGCGCTGCATTTGGTCTCCATATCCCGACGCATCTGGCCTCGGGCCTTCAACTGGTTGAGATCCTCCAACCGAAACACCAAACGCTTCAACCCGCAGCGACGACAACAGCCCGAGCAGCTTTTCTCCAGCCTCATCCTTCCAGCTGCGAGCAATCTCGCCGATTTTGTCCAAAAGGGCATTGAAAAGTGGCCGGTCCCCCGCTGTAATCCAGGCGGTTTCAAAGCCTTCAGCCTTAGCTTCTGCTTCAACTGCTCGAAGCAAGCTGGTCTTTCCTATGCCGCGGGGTCCCACGTAGACCTTCACCTGCCCCATCAGCCCAGGATCATGAGCCATAAAGAAAAGCTCGCGCTTCGCCTCCCTAAGAACTTGGTCTCTGCCATAAATGGTGGAGGCCACCACGCCAGGTGTGTACGGACTGCGCTGAACCATAGCCTCTTTATACCTCTTTATAGGTTGGGCTAGTTATAAAGAGGTATAAAGCGGACGCGTGAGTACGATTACCCCCATGCAGTACTCCACCGCCCAGCCCTTCGACCCCAGCCAGTGGCGCGAGGTCGAAGGCTTCAACTTCACCGACATCACTTACCACCGCCACGTCGGCAACACGCGCGCCGACGGCACCGTCCGCATCGCCTTCGACCGCCCCGAGGTGCGCAACGCGTTTCGCCCCCACACCGTCGACGAGCTCTACCAAGCCCTGGATCACGCCCGGCGCGACCCTTCTGTGGGCGTGGTGCTGCTGACCGGCAACGGGCCTTCGCAGAAGGATGGCGGCTGGGCGTTCTGCTCCGGCGGCGACCAACGCATCCGCGGCCGCTCCGGCTACCAGTACGCCGGCGGCGACACCGCCGAAACCGTCGATGAGGCGCGCGTGAAGGCCGAGGGCGGACGTCTTCATATTTTGGAGGTCCAGCGCCTGATCCGCACCATGCCCAAGGTGGTCATCGCCGTGGTCAACGGTTGGGCAGCCGGCGGCGGACACTCACTCCACGTCGTATGCGACCTCACCATCGCCTCACGCGAGGAAGCCCGGTTCAAGCAGACCGACGCGGACGTGGGCTCCTTCGACGCCGGCTACGGCTCCGCCTACCTAGCCAAGATGGTCGGCCAGAAGTTCGCCCGCGAAATCTTCTTCCTCGGCCGCACCTACTCAGCCGAGGAGATGCAGCGCATGGGCGCGGTCAACATCGTTGCCTCGCATGCTTCATTGGAAGAAGAGGCGATCCAGGTCGCCCGCGAAATCAACGGCAAGTCCCCCACCGCGCAGCGCATGCTCAAATTCGCCTTCAACCTTGTCGACGACGGCCTCATGGGCCAGCAAGTCTTCGCCGGCGAAGCCACCCGCCTGGCCTACATGACCGACGAAGCCGTCGAAGGCCGCGACTCGTTTTTGGAGAAACGCCCGCCACGCTGGGACGACTTCCCCTTCTACTACTAGGTTTCTTGGGGGTACGGCGGTACTTTGCCGGGCTGGCGGCTCGGCGGCCCGGCACGGTGGTGCGGGCCGGCCGCCCTGCGGCCCGGCACGGTGGTGCGGCCCGGCGGCCCTGCGGCCCCCACCCAAAATAGTTCCCCGCTCGGGAACTATTTCGGGTTTTTGGCTCCACCGCGGCGGCGTTCTCCCAGGTCGGCTGTCTTGGGAGGCAAGAAAGTTCCACATCCCGGCCCAACCACGGGAACTATTTTCGCCGGCCCCCTCTTCCACTGACAGATTCTGCAGAATCTGTCAGGGGCGATTTCTGACCAGGCGCGATGCCGGCGACTGACAGATTCCGCCGTGATCTGTCAGGAACGCGCCGCCACGCTTGCCTCAGCCAACCTCAACTAAGCCAAGCTCAGCCTCGTCTCCGGAGACTCCGACCCGCTCGTCAGCAGCCAGGGGAACAGGTTCTTTTTCGGGCGTCGTAAATGCCGTGCGGCGGCGGGCCAGCAACCGATCGGCAACAAGCATCGCGGCGAAGGTAAGGCCGAGTAGCGGCAGAAACAGGCCGACCGGGATCGCTACGACGGCGAGGATGGCCCAGTCGCGGCCGGTGAGATCAGCCTGACCTGGGACGCCGGCGATGGCGTTCTTTGTTGGGCGGCGTCGCCACCAGAGGATGTAGCCCATCACGACCATGGCGCAGATCGCGAGCGCGCAGATAGCGAGCAGGATCTGCAGAGGCAGGCCGAACATGATGCCCATGTGCAGGTAGATGCCCCAGCTGGTCAGTTTTGAGAACAGTGGCAGTTCAGAGAATGGGAGCTTGTCTACAAGGTCACCGTTTTGGCCGTTCACGCTCACGGCGTCGGAGGTGGTGCGCCACGGCACCCAGCGCTCGCTGGCCTGCCACGCCTCGTCGGTGTTCTTGGGGACGAAGAGGCGCACTGATCCGGTGAGGCCTTCGGCGCGGGCGGTTTCGAGGACGGTGGCGGCTTGGTCGGCCACCTCGTCCTTGGTCAGGCCTTCGGCTCCGTGTGCGCTGGCGGGGTGGTGGTCGGCGTGCTCGTCGGCTGGGGCGGCTTCCGCGTCGGCGACCAGGGAGGTTTCGATCGGTTCTGCTTTGCCGCCCAACCAGGTGATTGTGCGGTCGACGTTTTCGCCGGCGAATACGGACCAGGTGATGCCTGTGGCGGACAGTCCCAGCATGGCCACGAGCAGCCAGGTTCCGGCTACGCCGTGCAAGTTCAGCACTTTACGACGACGCCCCGTCGCATTCTCCAACCCAACCAGGGCTCGCTTCCGGGCCATCCGCCACCACAGGTACAGGCCGCCCAGGGCGACGACCCACAGCCAGCTGGCTGCCACCTCTGCGTAAAGCTCGCCGACCTCGCCGAGGTGGAGGCTCTTGTGTAGCGACGAGATCCAGTAGCGCAGCGGGAGTTCGCCGAGGCCGGAGTAGGTTGGCTCGTCGCCAATGACGTCACCGGTGTGGGGGTTGACGAAGATGCTGCGGAGTTGGTTTGTTTCGGTGAGGGATTCGTCGATAAGCAAAACGCGCGTTGCTTCATCGGGTGTCGACGACGGCCACACCTGCGCCACATCCATGTCCGGGTGTGTGTCCTGCGCGGCCCTGATTTGGCTGGCCAGCGGGGCGTTGGTGTCGGAGGCGGGAACGGTCAGCACGTCTTTGTAGACGACGTTTTCGAGCGACGGAGCGACCGCGTAGAGAGCGCCACTTAGCGCGGCGACAAAGATGAACGGGGCAATGAACAGGCCCGCGTAAAAATGGATTCTTCTGGTCAGCGCGGGCAGGCCGCTGCGCCGTTGGACAGTACTGGACACACATACACCTTTCGGTTGATACAGGGACGCATTTTTAGTCGGATGCGTTGGCCCGCCAGTTCCCAACAGATGTCGATTTTCCAAAGCGCCTGGCAGATCCTGTCCTGATCTGTCGGATAGCCCAAAAGACAATATCGGGTTTTAGCATCTTTCCGACGCCGTTTCCCCAGGTCGTGCTCCGGCGAGAATGCCAAATCCCGATATCGTCTTTTGGGCTTTCGGTAGCGTGGTGCCATGAAACGTCACGTACCGATCCTCGCCACCACTCTCCTGCTGGCTGCCTGCGGCACGGAGACCGAACCAACCCAATCGCCTGCACCGGAAACAACGACGGTCGTTTCTCACGAGACGGTCAGCGCACCGACTAGCGCACCGGCCAACGAAACGTCAACCGACGCGACCACGGCGTCAGCGACACCGACCGCTTCGATCCGTGACCTGTACGCGGAAGCGATCGCAGACCCGGCGCGCTTCTTCGCGGACCTCGCGGATCTCGACGGCACGTTCACCTACGACGTTTTGGACATCAACGGCGATCTCGAACCCGAACTGCTGCTCCGCGCAGGCGTCAGCGCAGCCCCAGACGCAGCCCCAGACGCAGGCGCGGCCAACGGCAACCCATCGCCGGTGCGCGTGCTGCGGGCCCAAAACGGCGAGGTCACCTGGACGAAGGACTACCTCGTCGACTCGGACGAGCCCTACCCGACAGTGTTCACCAACGGCACCCAGCCGGGCTTGGACCAGTACGAAACGGACGGTCCCCGCCTCAACGTGACGCACTTCGAACTGCGGGGTCAGCGTCTGGAAAAGGTGTGGGGCCCGGAGGAGACGGTCGTCGGCAATCCGCTCAGCGATGTCACACGGATCACCTGGCACCCGACGACGGACGCGGCGGCGCTGGACAAGATCGGCAGCGCAACACTGCGTGGTCCGTTGGAGGGCACGATGGGGCAGGTGTCCAAGGTGGAGCACCTGCAGGGTGAGCAGTTCCGCGTCCGGTTCGCGCCGACCGCGGACGGTACCGCGGTGACGTACCCGGACCTTGGCTGCGCGGGCCACCTCGCGAAAACCGAGGATGGCTTCCGCGAGACGATCACCGAGGGCACCTGCGATAACGGCGGCACGTGGCATTTGCTTATCGACGACAACCACGCCCACGCCTTCTACAACTCCCCCGATGGTCGCTACACGGCAGATGGACGCCTGACCCCGGCGGGTTAGCGTCGCACTGGGCGCATGCCGCGCAGCACCCGCATCAGCGCCGCGACAACGACTGCCAGCAGCGCTAACCCCACCGCAGCCGCAATCCACACGCGTGCACCGGTGGCGGTGATTGGCCATGCGGGGACGGCGAGGATCCATAGTGCGGACTGTGCGAGGACGTCGCCGCCGATCGTGGCGGAGACGATCGTGACCAGGATCGTCGTGGCCAGCGTCCACGCCACGCCGAAGCGGACGGTGATGGCAAGTGCGGTGAGGGCCAATACGCTGCCTGCGAGGAACGCGAGGAGTCCGAAGCGTGCGTCGCCAACCACGGCCGCTCCGAACGCGCACACGAGGGCGACGACTCCAACGCACCAAGTGGCCAATGCGGCGCGGACGTGTGGGTGTTCGACCTGCATGAGCGCCCAGGCGGGACGCAGTTTCGGCCACACGAGGGTGGGCAGCACGCCGGCCCCAACCGGCAGGATGGCGTAGGCGAACAGCGCCTCGCGCACGTCCACCGGGTATGCCAGCGAGAACAGCAGCACCAGGGCGGTGAGCAGGAGCAAGACGCTTATCGACGACACCCTCGCCGCCATCGCAACCCCCTTCACCGCAGCCACGTATCCGGTGGTTTCGGGGCGTGGCGTCGCCGGAGAAGTGGCCAGCGGTGCGGTGACGTGGTGGACTCGGCGGCGGCGCAGTATGGGTCGGGTGCGCGGTGGTACGAGGGCGGCCACTACAAAGCCAATTGCTGCGAGTAGCAGTGTGAGGGTGAGGGCGGGAATGGGAGATTCCCCCGCCATCGGGTCGGTGGCGTCGAGGGGTAGCAGGTTGAAGTGCAGGCCCATGGTCGGCAGCGCCAACCGGGTTGGCCAGGCACCGGGGTTTATCCACCACCAGTCGCGCTCGGCGAAGTAGCCGAGGCCGATGGTGAATGCGAAGCCGAGGATGATGGTTGGCAGGATCCCGATGCGTCGCGTGGCAGCGGCGGCGAGGCCTGCGGGTCCGAGCATGCCCAGCCACACAAATAGGCCGACGAGTGCGATCGAGGCCGTGTTGTCCAGGTTGAATACGAGGCCGGCGGCAAACGGCACGACAAAGTCGAAGGCGACGAACGCGGCCAGCGCCAGCCACACCACGACGATGCGGGCGGCGCGAGTGCGCTTGGGTGAAACCGGCCGCCACAATGTGCCGCCGCCGCGGGCGTCACGCTCGCGGGTTTCGGCCAAACCGGCGAACAGTGCGGCGGCGGGCGCAGCCATGCCGGTGACTAACAGGCCTTGCGGGTAGAGCAGGTTCGTCGCGGTTTCGACGTTTCCGGCCAGGGCGAACAACGTCAGCAGCACGCCGACCAGCAGGCCTGCTCCGGCGAGCCACCACAGCATGGAGCCGCGCGCACGGATCCATTCGGCGTGTAGGAGGTTCATCGGTCACCACCGGAGGTGAGCCGGAAGAACGACTCTTCTAGGTTGGGGCCGAGTTCCGCGAGCTCGCCTGCGAAGCGGACGCCGCCGCCTGCGATCACGGTGGCGTCGTCGGCCATGTGGAGTACTTCGCCGAGTTGGTGGGAACTGACCAGGACGGTGCGTCCAGCTCGCGCGTATTCGCGGAGGTAGTCGCGCAGGTGGGCAATGCCTTCAGGGTCGAGGCCGTTTTGTGGTTCGTCGAGAATAAGCACCTCTGGCTCGCCGAGCAGCGCTTGGGCGAGCGCAAGGCGGCCTTTCATGCCGGTGGAGAAACTGCCGGCTTTCTTCTTGCCCGCGGTTTGGAGGCCAACCAGTTCGAGGACTCGGTCGGCTTCGCTGTCGGGAAGTCCCAAGAGCGTGGTGTGGACGCGGAGGTTGTTGCGGGCGCTGAGGTGGCTGTAAAAGGCGGGGTCGTTGATGGAGGCGCCGACATGGCGCAGTGCCGAACGGTCAAACGGCTGCCCCATCAGTGTCACCTCGCCGGCATCGGGTTCGATCAGGCCGAGCAGCACCGACATCAGCGTCGATTTACCCGCGCCGTTGGGGCCGAGCAGTGCGTGGACTCGGCCCGGGGTGGTGGTCAACGACACGTCGCGAAGTACATGGTGGTCCCCGAAGGACACGACCACGCCGCGGCAAGCAAGTTGGGTATCAGTCATGGCATTCATGGTCGTCGCCGAACAAGGCGACCACATCGGCCGGCGGGACCACACTGCCTCCTCCTCTAGGAGGAGATCCCGGCGCGCTGGGCGATCAAGGCGAGCGCCACCCTGTCGCGCGCGCCAAGTTTGGAAAGCAGGTTGGACACGTGCGTTTTCACCGTGGTCTCTGCAATAAACAGCGTGGCGGCGATTTCCGCGTTCGTCGCGCCGCGGCCAATCTCCGCGAGCACGTCGCGTTCGCGTTGCGTCAGCCCCTCCAGCGCAGCTGCTGATTCTGAGGTGGCTCCCCCGTCGCGGACCCACTCCATCACGCGACCGGTGACTCCGGGGGCCAGGACCGATTCGCCGCGGGCGACGGCGCGTACGGCGTTGGCCAAGACGTCGGGTTCGGCGTCTTTGAGGAGAAAGCCGTGCACGCCGGCGTCGATAGCTGCATGGATCAAGGTGTCGTCGTCGAAGGTGGTCAGCATGATCACGCGTGGGCCCATCTCCATGATCGTGCGGGCGGCGGTGATGCCGTCGAGCACCGGCATGCGGATGTCCAGCACCGCCACGTCGATGCGGTGGGCGCGGGTTTTCTCCACGGCTTCGGCGCCGTCGGCGGCGGTGGCGACGACGGTGATGTCGTCCTGGGCGTCCAAGATGGTGCGGAGGGCGCTGAGGAGGAGCGGTTGGTCGTCGGCAAGAAGCAGGCGGATCATGCTGCCAACTCCGCCCGCACGGTAAACGTCTCCCCGGACTGCCATGTCTTCAGCGTGCCACCGGCGCTCGCCGCGCGTTCACGCAGCCCCTCCAGCCCGACGCCGGTGCCTGGTTGGGGTCGAATCTGGCCGGTAGAAACGACTTCTACCACCACGGTCTCGCCCGGTGCGACCCGAACCGTCACAGTGGGATCGACTTGGTGGCGCGCCGCGTTTGCCAGTGCCTCAGCCACGATGCGATAGGTAGCAAGCGAGGTCACCGGGGAGACATCCACTGCTGGTGCTTCCAGCGATACTTCCACGCCGGCGTCGCGGTAGCGCTGCACCAACGACGGCAGGTCAGGGATCCCCGCCGCCGGCGAAAACGCATGGTCGCTCTCACGCAGACCCCGCACAAGCAGGCGAATCTCCGACAACGACTGCCCTGCGGCCTCGTTGATCTGCTGCAGCGCCTCCCGCTCCTGCCCCACCGCCAAACCAGCATTGGCCTGCGCTTTGATCAGGGTCAGCGAGTGGCCGAGCAGATCGTGAATATCGCGGGCAATGGCGCGGCGTTCCTCCTCGCGCGCCGCTGCGAGACGCTGCTCTTTCGCGTGTGCTTCTCGACGACGCACCTCATCCTCAGCCGCCACATTCGCCCCCAGGAGATACCCCACCGCACTCGCACCCCAATGCAGCGCAAGCGTGATCCCGAGATCGACCCCGTGCCGGTAGAACAACACAAAGTTGTCGTCCCACGTCCACATGAACGGTGACAGCAGCGCCCACCCGCACGCGGCGGCGAGGACAACTAGCGCGAAGCGTTTCCCTGTAAACCGCCCGGCGATAAAGGTGGCCACCGGGACCGCCAACACCCACGGCGAAAAGCCAAGGTTTACCGGCGCGGCCAGCCACATCGTCGACCAGGCAACATTCAGCGCGATAAGCGCAACCGAGGAGAACTTCGGCTTGCTCGTGAGCACCACGCACACCGCGACAAAGCCCCACGACAGCACGGCCTGGCCCCAACCTGCCGCGTCTATGGGTTGGGTAAACGCACTCGCGGTGTACACCGCCGCCAAAATGGCGACAGCGACCGCGAGCACAAGGTCACCCGGTTTGTAGCGCATGGGCATAAGCCTATCGACGACCCCCGCCCCGCACCTCCTCCCCGAGGAGGAGACCTACTTGTTCAGGCCGGGGATCTGGGGAAGGTCCGGCACGTTGAAGCCTGCGGTCTTCAGCAGGGCGAACAGGGCGCCCAGTGCGGTGAGCACGGCGGCGATGATGCCGATGATCTCTGCAAGCTTCGCGTCAAAGGTCTTCGGCGGCTCCGGCGTAGGGTTGCCCGGGGTCGGCGCTGGCTTGTCCGGCGAAGGCTCGGCCGGCTTATCCGGATCGGCAGGCTTGCCGGGCAGCGTGTTCTTCTGCTCCGGTGCGGCGGGCAGTTCCGCGTTCTGCATGCTGAAGAGCAGCGGCGGATTGTCGTCGCACTTCTTTGCCCTGCTCAGCGGGTGGTAGTAGCGGGACTCGAGCGAGTCGAAGGCTTGACCGAAGTAGGTCTTGGACATGTTGGCGGCGAACGCGTTGCGCTGCCACTCGGGCATGTGCTTGAGGAAGCGGGCGGTGTTCGCGCCGGTGCGGCCGAACTCGTAGTCCGGGCCAAGGTCGTTCACTTCTGGCACGGAGCCGTCGATGCCGATGTACCAGCCAGCCGAGCCCTTCAGCGCTTTGCCTGCTGGTGAGAGCGGGATCTGGGAGCCCTGCTTCATGTCCAGGTAAAAGTCGGCGTCAGTGGAGGTCAGGCCCAGTTCCGCCAGTTTGGCCTTTGTGGCGGCGCGGGCGGCGTCGTAGTCGGGGCGGGCGCCGGGTTCCTCGCCTGCCAGGCGGATTTCCTGGACGGCGATGATGGCCGGTTGGGTGAGGTGGTCGTCGCCAAGCGGTTTGAGCCCCTCGAAAGTTGCCTCGAATACTTCGGCGACGGCGGTGGCGTACATGCCGTGGGTGAGGGTTTTCGCGATGCGCTCGGCTTGCCAGGCGGGGCCGCGCTCCGCGTCGTTGAGGGTGACGCGGCACTGGCCGTTGTCCGCAGGCGTGAGCGTGGCGGCGTGGGTCGTAGGGACAGTGACGGTGAAGGCGGTCGCCGCGGCGACGGCCGATGCGATGAACTTCTTCATGCTTGTTCTATCGGTGGGCTCGCAAACAGGTGTTACACGTCACGGCCTTCGCGGCGCGCGGAATCCCACCGGCTACGCTCGTACGCTGTGACGAACCTGCTCGAACTTCTGCCCGTCGATCCCGCGAATCCGCTGGCTATCATGCCCGCGCTCGAGGAGGCGTTGACCGGCCAGCGCGCGCTATTGCCGGTGCCGACGAACGACCCGGCGCGCGCGAACCTGCTGCGCAACACGTTGGAGCCCGGCGCGCCTATCGACGACGACATCGCCCTCGTCGTCTCCACCTCCGGGTCCACGGGCAAGCCGAAGGGCGCGATGCTGACCCCGGCGAACCTGATCTCGAGCGCGGACGCGACCCACCAGGCGTTGGGTGGCGAAGGCCAGTGGCTGCTGGCCATGCCGGCGGCGTACATCGCGGGCCTGCAGGTGCTGGTGCGCAGCATGGTCGCAGGCGTGGAGCCGGCGTTTGTGGACCTCACGAACGGTTTCGATGTCGCTGAGTTCGCCCACCACGCCCACGATCTGGCCAGCACCGGAGAGCGCACCTACACCTCGCTGACGCCGATGCAGTTGGCCAAGGCGACCTCGACGCTCAAGGGCATCGACGCGTTGCGGACCTTCTCCGCGGTGCTGGTCGGCGGGGCGGCGACCAACCCGCGCCTGCTCGAGTCGGCAAAGAAACTGCGCATCAACGTGGTGACCACCTACGGCTCGTCGGAAACCTCCGGCGGCTGCGTCTACGACGGCGTGCCCATCGCCGGCGCCCGCGTAAAAATCGTCGACGGTCGCATCCACCTGGGCGGGCCGATGGTCGCGCGCGGTTACCGCAACGTCGGATCGCAGACGCCCTCCGATGATCTCAAGGACGGCTGGTTCCGCACCTCCGACGCAGGCTCGCTTATCGACGACCACCTCACCGTCCACGGACGCATCGACAACATCATCGACTCCGGCGGCCTCAAACTCCACCCCGAAGTGCTGGAGACGTTCCTGCTCAAGGTGGATGGGGTGACGGGTGCCTGTGTCGTCGGTAAGCAAGATGCGCGCTTCGGCGAACGTATTTGCGCTGCGTACACCGGGTCTGCGAGCGTGGCGGACATCATGGACGCGTTTGCCGACGCCGAAGACACCGGTGAAATCGCACGCTGGCAAGTGCCGAAGGAACTCAAGGTTGTGCCGGCGCTACCCCAGTTGGGTCCGGGCAAGGTCGACCGGGCTGCGGTGCGGGAGCTGTTCTAGCGGTTAGGCAGACTGGTCGCGGGGCTGAATGATCGGTCCGGGTGGCTCGTCAGGGGTGCCGTAGTTTGCAACCCAAAGCAGAAACGGCGACAACTCGCCGTCGCTTCTTCCCTGCTCAATCTGTTTGACCAGAAATCGCGCAGCGGCAATCTCTCCCATATGTGGCGGCCGCGAAATGCTCACACCGTCGAGAGATTTCAACTCCTCGTACCTAGGTCTCATCGTGCGCACTCCTTTCCGCAATGGGATCAATTTGGTTGAAAAGGCCACCTACAACAGCCTCTCCAATCCTGTTGACCATGCTAGCTTGCTCCGAATTGAGAAACCTATGCTCGCTGAGCTCATCAAGCACCGACGTGCCAATCGCTACCTCTAGTGGCTTCTCCGAAACACACAGCTCTGATGCCCACCTCAGGTCGTGATGCCATTCCTTGGCTGTGTCCTGCACACGCGTGTTCATCACTGTGTGGGAAACGCCTGCCCATGCAATGAGTGCCGCGCCAACCGGTCCGATGATCTTTGCAGAAAAGTCCAGTACAGACACGGTCATATTTGGTGGCCCCAGGGCAAGCACAATTGCGTATCCCACTGACGTGGCAACAGCCAGCCCTGTAAGCAGCCACGGTAAGTAAATCGAGTTCTTCATATTGAGTTAGACGGGGCGAAGCCACCTACGGTTCCATCGCAGCCACCTCAACCTCAAATTCGTCGGCACGAAGTCCGGACTGAAACGCAATTGCTTCGCGTACCTCTGCCTCAGCCAGCTCTAGGTTCTGGGTTTGAGAGACCACGCCGAGCTCCTTGCATCCGAACACCCGACCGACTCCCCACCTGACCGCGTCGGCGCGTGCTTTAGGTTGATGGTGGCGTCGAAAATCGCGCTTACGCAGTTCAGATATAAGGAGCAGGAATGGACCGGCAGCACGGGTTTGCGGTGGTCGATCTGGAGACGACGGGGCTGAGCAATCTCGATCGCATCGTGGAGATAGGCGTGGTGTTGCTGCGCCCCGACCTCACGGTGGAAGGCACGTGGGAGACGTTGATCCAGCCGGAGCGTGACATTCCGAACAGTTACATCCATAAGATCACGGCGACGGACGTCGTGGATGCGCCGGTGTTCCGCGATGTCGCCGCATACCTCGGATCGTTGCTCAACGGCCGCACGTTGGTGGCGCATAACGCGTCGTTTGAGCGCCGCTTCCTTGCCAACGAGTTCGCACGCGCGGGCGCGGAGGATGGCATGTGCGAGTGGTTGGACACGATGCGTCTGACCAAGCAGCACCTTGGCGTGGGCAAACTCAGCGAGGCGCTTGCTATCGCACAGATCCACAACCGTTTGGCGCACTCTGCGCTTGCGGACGCCCAGGCCACCGCCGATCTCCTCGCGTACCTGCACACGAACCACCACGCGGATATCGTTCACTATCCGGCTGCGCTGTTCACCACACCCGCGCCCGAGGTGCGCACGCTTCCCCGCGGTGGCGCACCCTCCTGGGCAGGCCAGCTTTCGCGCACATTGCCGACGACCGGCACCAAGAATGAAGCCACCTACCGCGCCGAACTGACCCGCGCGCTTGTAGACCGCGAAATTTCCCGCACCGAAATGCGCCAACTCGAATCCACCGCCATCGCCGCAGGCCTGAGCGCCGACGACGTCGAGGCGATCAACGAGGAGTTCACCCGCCAACTCGCCGTCGAAGCCTGGTCAGACGGCATAATCACCGACGAGGAGCGCGCAACTCTGCTCAGCATCGCAGAAGCGCTCGGCGTTGATCCCGCCCTCGTGCATTCGCTTCTCGACGACCCCCTCACCGGCCCAACCCCTTCCACCTTCACCCTGCACCCCGGCGATCGCGTCGCCTTCACCGGCGCCTTGACTATCCCGCGCGATACTTGGGCAGCGCGGGCTGCGGTGCGGGAGCTTTTCTAGCCGGAGTGCTCGTCCTGACGTTCCAAACCGTATATATTACGTCATATATACGAGGAGGTGTTCATGACTGAGGCTGCTGCAGACTCCGTCGAAACCACGGTCTTCATGTCGGGCAACAGTCAAGCAATCCGAATTCCCAAGGACTTTCGTTTCGATTCTGAAACGGTTTGGCTGAAAAAGATTGGGGGCAAGCTTTACGTCTCTCCTGAGCCGCTCTCGGCTCTCGATGTGCTCGATGTGATCACTGCCAATTTACCGGATGGGTGGGCGGACGGGTTCGAAGAACCCTCTGATCTCCCCCTAGATCCGATCCCAAAGTGGGATGAATGATGCGCTTCCTCCTAGACACAAATGTGTGGATCGATGCCCTTCGTCGCAGTAACGCCAATGTCCTCGAACGCATGCGCGTAACTCGAGCCGACGACATCGTGCTGTCTTCCATTGTCCTTGGAGAGCTGCGGGTTGGTGCGGGTAAGTCAACGTCGATTCGTCGGACCGATGCTGTCAAGCAACTCGAGCAGGCGTACCAGGTAGTCGGAACCGGAGCGTCCGAGGCAGCTCTTTACGCTGACATCCGTTTGGAGCTAGAGGCGATCGGACAGCCAATCGGTCCCAACGATTTGTGGATAGCAGCTCAGGCACGGGCAAACGACTGCGTTCTCGTTACCGCCAACACCCGGGAGTTCTCCCGTGTCCCATTGCTACAAGTAGAGGACTGGCGGTTGTAACCCCGCGCATCGTTTCCGAGGGACAGCTCCGCTTAACGACGACACCGTCCCCGGTCGATCTAAGATTTCACGCATGCAGCGCACCATGATCGCCGCCCTAGTTCTGACTACCGTCCCCACTGGTTGCGGCGACTCCGACAAGGTCACCGAGACCCCAAGCACGACGGAAACGACGACCCAATCGGAAGCGAGCTCCGCGTCGCCGTCGACCTCAACATCGCAGAGACCATCGGCCACTGTGTCTTCGGAACTTTCTCGTAGAAGTTCTTTGCAAACTAGGTACGACACCGCTGCCACGACGCGTCAGGCAGCACCTCAGATATGGCGTGCTGGATGCCCTCGTGAGCGTCACTGGTGATAAGGAAGACACCGCAAAGCCCCCGGGCTTTAAGTCTTGGAAGAAGCCTTTCCACGACGCGTTGGATTCTGCGGTGGCAACGTGCATGCCGAGCATTTCGCGGTACCCGTCG
>NZ_KV833339.1:0-219 GCF_001837615.1 Corynebacterium sp. HMSC070H05 | reverse complement strand
GGTGGCAAGCAGTACTGAGCATTTGACCACGCGTCCGCCTTCGCGCACTTTGATCGTCAACGCGTCGCACGACAGGTAGGCGTAGCCGCCGGGATCGAGTGGACGGTTCTGAAGTCTGCGACCATCTCGTCGAGTTCTTCCGACATGCGTGAGACTTGCGATTTCGACAGGTTGGCAATCCCAAGTGTCGCCACCAGATCGTTCATCCTGCGGGTGGAA
>NZ_KV833338.1:0-95492 GCF_001837615.1 Corynebacterium sp. HMSC070H05 | reverse complement strand
ATCAATCCCTAACCGCCCGGCGTGCTCCATATCGGAGATCTCCCGCTCGTCATACGTCAGATGCAGGGTGCGTTTGCCGTTTCGCGACGGACCAAACTTCGCCGCATCCACCGCCGGTGTCTTATCCGCCGGCACCAACGTACGGGCTGCAGCCTCAATCGCCCGATACCCACCTTCGACCTCAAGTAAGGCCAGGCGCAGCGCCCACCGCTGGGAAGCAACCTTTACCGGTGCGATACGACGCTCGATCAACACCAGCTCGTCGAGGGAGAAACCCCGCGCTAAAGAACTGGCTGTCTTTTGCTTGCGGGTGAACTTGGTGCGCCCGAAGTACACATCCCGCAGCCGCGACCAGGCACGCGCACGATCCGGAGCGAAGCCCGAGGCGAGTGCAACATCAAGGTCGAAGTCAGCCAGCGTCTCTAACGCTGCGGCCGACATCGCCTGCACTAACACCTCGAACGAATTCATGCCCAAGACGCTAGACCAAACCCGCAACCCACCTCTGCGAGCCTGTGAAATTTACAAAAACGCCCCTGTGGATAACCCCTAAGGCACCTGGTAGGCGAGGTCGCGGGCGTCGGTGACGAGCATCTTGCCCGGCGCGTGACAGATTGCCAGATCGGGCTTCGACGACATCACAATCGACTGCGGCGTGACCCCACACGCCCAGAACACCGGCACGGTCCCGGCCGGAATGTCCACGGCGGAGCCGAAGTCGGGCGAACCGAGATCAGCGATACCAATTGCGGCCGGATCCCCCACGTGCACGGGCGCACCATGCACGGCTGGGTAGCGCGACGTGATCCGTACGGCGTCAGACACCTGCGAGGCCGGAATCGGCCGCATGGAGACGACCATCTTGCCGGAGAACACTCCGGCGGGTTCGCAGTCGATGTTGGTCATATACATCGGCACGTTGCGCCCCTGCTCGATGTGCGCGACGGGAACCCCGTTGTCCAGCAGCGCCGCCTCGAAGGTGAATGAGCAGCCGATGAGAAACGCGACGGTGTTGTCGGTCCAGTATTCGGTGGCGTTGAGGGGTTCGTCGATAAGCGAGCCGTCCTTGAACACGCGGTAGGCGGGAATGTCGGTGCGAATATCGCCACCCGCGAGTAGCGACGACGCCACCTGCCCCGGCTCCAACACCCCCAGGATCGGGCACGGCTTCGGGTTGCGCTGCGCGAACAGCAGGAAATCGAACGCGTACTTCTTATCCAGCGCGATCAGGTTGGCTTGGGCGTAACCAGCGGAAAAGCCCGCCGTTGTCGGCACCTCGGTGGTGCGGAACAACGCGCGGGCTTGCGCTGGGGTCATAGAGGCGGGGTGCATGCCCTTCAGACTACGCCCACAACTTCGGCAGGGTGCTGATCGAGCTCCAGCCCATCCACGCGCAACCAACCAGCGTGATCGCACCGACGATGAGCATCCACATCGGCGGCTTGTAGCCACGCAGCAGGTCCTTGCGGAAGAAACCGACGTAGAGGACGACGGCGAAACCGATCGGCAGGATCAGACCGTTGAAGGCGCCTGCGAAGATGAGGAGCTTCTGCGGTGCAGAGCCAACGAACAGGTAGATGACCGTGGAGATGACGATGAAGCCGACGGTGAGCCAGCCGCGCTTCTTCGGGTCGAAGCCCTGCTTGGTCAAAAACGAGATCGAGGTGAACGACGCGCCGATGACCGAGGACAGGCCCGCGGCCCACAGGACGAGGCCGAACATGCGGCGTCCCATGTCGCCTGCGGCTTGGTAGAAGACGTCTGCGGCGGTGTTGTCCTTGGACAGTGCAACGCCCGTTGCGACGACACCCAGCACCGCGAGGAACAACAGCACGCGCATGATGCCGGTGACGATGATGCCGGTGACCGAGGAGCGGGAGATGTAGTCGAGGTTTTCGGGGCCGGTGTGGCCGGCGTCGATAATCCTGTGCACGCCGGCGAACACGATGTAGCCGCCGACGGAACCGCCGATGAGTGTGGTGATGACCTTGAAGTCCACGGCGTCCGGGGCGACGGATTGGCGCATCGCCTCCGCTACTGGCGGGTTTGAGGAGATGGCGACGTAGAGCATGAGCAGGATCATCAGTGCGCCGAGGATGCCGACGAGGACGTCGAGGGCGGCGCCGGCGCGCTTCCAGAGGAACACGCAGATGGCGATGATGGCGGAGATGGCGCCACCGATCTTCGGGTCGACGGTGTCGCCGGTAAGCGCTTGGACGCCGAGGCCGGTGCCGGCAATGTTGCCGATGTTAAAGACGAGTCCGCCGATGCCGACGAGGATGGCCAAAAACCAGCCGAGGCCCGGCAGCACCGCGTTGGCAAGTTCGCTGGCGCGCAGGCCGGAAACGCCGAGGATGCGCCAGACGTTCAATTGGATGACGATGTCCACGATGATGGACAGCAGGATGGCGAACGCGAACGCCGCGCCCATCTGCACGGTGAATACGGAGGTTTGGGTGAGGAAGCCCGGCCCGATGGCAGAGGTGGCCATCAGGAAGATGGCGCCGACCATGGGGCCGATGCCTCGTGCCGCTGCTGGCGGCTTGGTGGGAACCTCGGCTGCGGTTGAACCGCCGGTGTTGGGGTTTGGAGCGGTCACGGGGGCACTCCTTTCAATGACGGGAATGTGACGTGGGTGATATTAGGGCATAAAAGCGCCCTGGGTGACACCTCGTCACACATCGTCACACCCGGGTTACCCCTAGTCGACTTTGAATTCCGCCATCTTGTCCCATTCGGTTTTGCCTTCGATGAGGGTGTTAATGATGGTCGGGGTTTCCGCCAAGATGGTCGGGAAGAATTCTTGTGCTGCCTTGAAGTGGTCGGAGTTGACGTGGGCTTCGGCGGCGTCGTCGTGGAATGCTTCGATGAGCAGGTATTCGTCGGGGTTGTCTTCGTTGCGGTACCAGTCGAAGAAGATGTTGCCTTCTTCGGCGCGGGAGGCGTCGGTGAAGTCTTTGACCAGTTCGCGGAAGTTCTCGACGTGTTCGGGCAGGGGCTTGAATCGTACGTTGATCAGAATCATGCGCCCCACCCTACGCGGAGTTAGCTTTCGAGCTGCTCGCCGAGTTCGAGCCATTCCATTTCGAGTTCCTCGCGGGTGTCTTTGGCGGCGTTGAGTTCTTTGGTTTTGGCGCCGATGGCGTCGAAGTCGCCGGCCTCGGACAGTGCGGTGATCTCGGCTTCGAGTGCTTCTGCCCGCTCGCTTTCCTTGGCGATCTTGCGCTCGAGCGCCTTCATTTGTTTGCGGATTTCGCGTTGTTCTTGCGAGCTCAAGCCTTCTTGCTTGTCGACGACGCCCTCGCCCCGGTCGCCCAAATCGAGCGGGCCTGCGTCTGTGGCTTCGGCGGCGCGGCGGTCCAGGTACTGCTGGATGCCGCCGGGCAGGTTGGTTAAGGTGCCGTCGCCGAACAGGGCGTAGGTGGTGTCCGCGATGCGTTCGATGAGGTAGCGGTCGTGGGAGATAACCACGAGCGTGCCGGGCCAGGAGTCGAGGAGGTTTTCTAGCTCTTGGAGGGTGTCGATGTCGAGATCGTTGGTGGGCTCGTCGAGAAGCAAGATGTTCGGCTCGGCCATGAGCACGCGTGTGAGTTGGAGGCGACGGCGTTCGCCGCCGGAGAGGTCGCGCACGGGGGTGCGTTGGCGTTTCGGGGAGAAGCCGAGGCGTTCGGCGAGTTGGGAGGCGGACATTTCGCCTTTGCCGAAGGAGATGTAGGTGGCGACATCCTCGACGGCGTCGATGACGCGGCGTTCCGGGTCGAGGTCGTCGAGTTCTTGGCGCAGCCAGCCGATGCGTGCGGTTTGGCCTTCGATGCGTTTACCTGCGGCGAGTGGGTATTCGCCGGCAAGGGTGCGCAGCAGGGTGGTTTTGCCGGAGCCGTTCACGCCGACAAGGCCGATGCGCTCTCCGGGTGCGAGGCGCCAGGTGAGGTGGTCGACGAGTGTGCGGCCGTCGGGGGCGTCGATGCGTGCGTCTTCGAGTTCGATGACGACGCGGCCTTGGCGTTGCTTGGAAAACGCCATGAGTTCGACGGTGTCGCGCGGCGGCGGGACGTCTTTGATCAGGGCTTCTGCGGCTTCGATGCGGTAGCGCGGCTTCGAGGTACGGGCAGGTGCGCCGCGGCGCAGCCACGCGAGTTCCTTCCGCGCGAGGTTTTGGCGGCGCTGTTCGATGGCGTCGGCTTGGCGGGCACGTTCGGCGCGCGCGAAGGTCCAGTCGTTGTAGCCGCCTTCGTAGACATCGACGGTGCCGTCGTGGACTTCCCAGGTCAGGGTGGCCACGGTGTCGAGGAACCAGCGATCGTGCGTGACGACGACCACCGCCACCTTGCGCGACAACAAATGGTCAGCGAGCCACTGCACGCCTTCGACGTCGAGGTGGTTGGTTGGCTCGTCGAGCACGACCAGGTCGAGGTCCTGCACGAGTGCCGCGGCGAGGTTCACGCGGCGACGCTCGCCACCAGAGAGGTTGCCTACCGGGGTGTCCAGGCCGAGCTCGGCCACGCCGGTGCCTTGAAGGACCTCGCGCACCTTGGCGTTAGAAGCCCACTCGAAGGTTTGCAGTCCGAGCGGTTCGACGACGGCTTGGCCGACGGTGAGGGTTTCGTCGAGGTCGAAACGCTGGGTGACCACTGCCATGCGCAGGCCCGAGTTGTGGGAGACGCGGCCCGCGTCGGGTTCCTCGATGCCGGTGAGCACTTCAAGCAGGGTGGTTTTGCCGCCACCGTTGACGCCGACGATGCCGATGCGGTCGTTGGTTTGCACGCCGAGGGAGACACCGTCGAGCAGGGTTTTCAGCCCCCACGTTTTGGAGACGTTTTCAAGGTTGATCAGGTTAGCCATATCGGGTGCATAGTCTACGCACCCTGCCTAATCGGCGGTCTCGAGCACCGCGCCGCGGTCGGGCCCTTCGGCGACGAAGATCTCGTAGCCCTCGAATCGCTCCGCCAAGTGTTCGGCGACCCATTGGGCGTGCTCGAGGCTTTCGCACAGCACCGCGACCGTGGGCCCGGAGCCGGACACGATGGCGCGCAGGCCTGCTTCGTTGGCAGCGTCGATAAGCCGCTTGAGTTGCGGGCGCATCGACAGCGCTGCCGCGTCGAGGTCGTTGTGCAGCACCTCTGCCACCCGCGCCGCGTCGCCCGAGGTCAACGCCTGGGACAGGCCTGCGGTGTTGAGGTGTGGGACGAGGGCTGGGTTGCCGTGACGCAGGTCGTCGAGAAGCGAAAATGCTCCTCCGGTGGAAATACCCACCTTGGGGTTGACGAACACCCAGTTCAAGCGCCCGCGCGACAGCATTTCGACGAGTTCATCTCCCCGGCCGGTGCCGAGTGCTGTGCCGCCCATGAGCGAAAATGGCACGTCAGCGCCGAGCGACGCTGCCAACTCGTGCAACGTCTCAGCCGTAAGCGGCTCGCCGTGATCAGCCACGAGCGCGTTCGCGGCGACCAGTGCAGCGGCAGCGTCGGCGGAACCGCCCGCCATCCCGCCAGCGACGAAGACGTGCTTGGCCACCTCGATGTGGACCTCCGGAAGGGCAATCCCGGCGCGCTCGGCCACTGCGTTGACCGCACGCCACGCCAGGTTGGTTGGCCCGTCGATGCTTTCTTCCGGCTCGTCGACGTAAAACGTGGTCTGCATGGAGCGCACGATGGGGCCCTCGGTGAGCGTGTCGGAGGCGATAATCGTGACCACTTCGCGGCGGTCCACGGCGTGGAAGACGCTGACCAGGTCGTGATAGCCGTCGGCGCGGGCCTCCCCTACTCCGAGGTGGAGGTTGACCTTGCCTGGTGCGGAGGCGACGTACTTACGCATGGCCTAACTGTACAAAGTCGGCCACGGTAAGTTTTTCACCACGCAGGCCTGGGTCGATTCCCGCTGCGCGAAGGGCCGCTTCGGCGTTTGCGGGCGAGCCGTAGATGCCCGCAAGTGTGGAGCGAAGCGTCTTGCGACGTTGCGCGAAGGCGGCGTCCACGATCGGGAAGACGCGCTCGCGGAGTTCGCGCGGGTTGTCGTCGTTGACGTCAATGCGCACGAGCCCCGATTCGATGTTCGGCGCGGGCCAGAAGACGTGCTTGCCAATCGTGCCGGCGCGCGAGACGTCCCCGTAGAACGCAGCTTTGACACTCGGCACGCCGTAGATCTTGGAGCCGGGCACCGCGGCGAGGCGGTCGGCGACTTCCTTTTGCACCATGACCAGCACGCGCCTGATCGTGGGGAACTCCTCCAGCAGGTGCAACAGCACTGGCACGGAGACGTTGTACGGCAGGTTGGCCACCAGCGCGGTTGGTGCGACGTTGAGGTCTTCGCGGCGCACCTTCAACGCGTCGGTATTGATCACGGTGAGGCGCTCCGCGTACTCGGGCGCACGCGCCTGAACGGTTGCCGGCAGCCGTCCCGCGAGACGTGGGTCGATTTCAAGCGCGACGACCCGCGAGACCGTATCGACGAGTCCGAGCGTGAGTGATCCCAGGCCTGGGCCGACCTCCACGACGACGTCGTCAGGCGAAAGCTCTGCGGCGCCGACGATCATGCGCACGGTGTTCGGGTCGTGCAGAAAGTTCTGCCCCAGCTTCTTTGTGGGCGTGACGTCGAGTTCTGCCGCGAGTTCGCGGATCTCGGCCGGGCCGAGCAGCTGCGCGCCCGCCATTTAGCGCAGGCCCAGACGGGCGGTGCAGGCAGGCCACGCGCCCCAGCCCTGGGCGGCTTGGGTGCGCTCGGCGATGGCGATCTGCTGTTCGCGGGTTGCCAGGTCGGCGGTCGGCGCGAAGGCGGTGCCGCCGTAGGCTGCCCAGGTGCCCGGGTTGAACTGCAGGCCACCGTGGTAGCCGTTGCCGGTGTTGATGGACCAGTTGCCGCCGGATTCGCAGGCTGCGATCGCGTCCCAGACGGAACCGTTAGCCACGGCAGGGGCTGCCGCGCCGGTGTTGCCGGTCGGCTTGGTGCCACGCGCGATGACGGCGGGCTTGCCCTTCTTGGTTTCCTTCTCCTCGGCGACGCCTTCGGATTCGACAACACCGTTGACGGTCACGGTGCGGTGGATGATCTGCTTTTCGCCCTGCACGCCTTCTTCGCGGACTTCTTCGGTGCCTTCGTCGAGGGTGTCGTCGTCAATGTATTCGGCGGGTTCTTCCACCGCGACGGTCTCTGGGCGGTCGATGGTGTTGACGCGGTCGAGGACGATTTCCATGCCGGGCACGATGGCATCGGCGAGCGCATGGTTCAAACGGTCGTCGCTATCGAAGGTGACGCCACGCGCCGACAGCAGGTCGCCGACGGTTTTGGCTGCGGCGGAAACGTAGGTGAGGTTGCCGCCGTCGCGAAGTGCCACGATCTTCGGGGTGGTCACGTCCACGTTGAGGCCTTCGGTGACCGTCTCGTCGCGGTCGATGTCCACGCCCGCGGCGGAGGTAACGCCGGCTTCCTCGAGCAGTTCGCCGACGGTGCTGGCGGTCGAGGTGATCTGCTGGGAAACACCGTCGACGACGACGGCGACCGGCTTGGCGGTGCGCACGGTGACGGTATCGCCGCGTGAGATCTTCTCCCCCGGCGCTGGGTAGACGAGGTCCTGCGGGTCAACGTCAACGCCTGCAGACTGCAGTACGCCTGCGACGTCGGCGGCGTAGGTGCGGACGTTGGTTTCCTCACCGTTGACATCCACGGTGATTTGCTTCTGGGAGGCCAGCGCGGTGCCCGCACCACCGACGAGCACGGCGCCGGCGACAGTGCCAACCGCGACGCGTTTTGCGGCGGAGTTCTTCGGGTTGATCCGCTTGATCTGACGAGACATTCGCGCTTCCTCCGAGGGGTTAACGTAAAGCAACTTCGGTAACAATACGGTAACGCCCGCCGGGACACAAGGACCGACGCGCACTAATGTTCCAGGTCACACCCCGTAGACGTGTGAAAACGTCTCACTGATATCACGTGCCACATCGGCCACATCCATGTTGCGGACTTCGGCCAACACCTTCGCGGTGTGGCCGATAAGCGATGGCTCGTTGCGCGCGCCGCGCAACGGCTCCGGCGTCATGTACGGCGCGTCGGTCTCCACCAACAACTGGCCGGCAGGCGCCAGGCGGGCGGCCTCGCGCAGTTCCTCGTTGCGTTTGAACGTGACATTGCCGGCGAAGCTCAGCACGTAGCCACGCTCGATCGCCTCGCGTGCCACGTCCAGTGGCGAGGAGAAGCAGTGCAAGATGACGTGTTCGGGGCGCGGGGCGTCGTCGAGAATCCGCATGATCTCCGCATCACCCTCGCGGTTGTGGATCATCAGCGCCTTACCGGACTCGCAGGCCAGGTCGATGTGGAAGCGAAACGCCTCCTCCTGCACGTCCAGCGGTGCGGTGCGTTCCGCGTCGTGTTTGAGCCAGTACGTATCGATGCCGGTCTCCCCCACCGCCACGCAACGCGCGTCGGCGGCCATGGTCTGTAGGCGGGCACGCGCGTCGTCGTCAAGTTCATGCGCCCTGGTCGGATGGATCGCGCACGCGGCAAACACGCGCTCGTTGAGATGTGCGGCCTGAAGCGCAAGCTCCGCTTCGTCGAGGCCATCGCCGACAGTGCAGATGCGCTCGACCCCGGCGGCTACGGCACGCTGGACAAACGCGTCGATCTCTTCCGCGGTACGTGCGCCGCAGGACGCGAGGTGCGTGTGTGCATCGACGAGCCCGGCAATCGGCTCGGCGGGCACGGGAGTGGGACGTGGCTTCTTTTTGCTCATACGATGCACCCTATGGCATTTGAAGACATTGACTCAGCCACCCGCACCCAAATTGAGGCCGACCTGGCCGAAGCCGCCGGGCGTGGCATCAACGGTTCCCCGGCGGATATCGTCGCCTCGTTCGAGGAGGAACTTGCCGATTACCTGGCGCTTCCTCGCGATGTGCAGCGTGCGTTTCCTCGCGGCGAAACCGCCCGCATCTACGGCACCGCACTCGGCGAGGCGCTCGTGCGGGAGGGCTTTTCGTGGCAATTGCTTATCGACGACTACGGGACCGATCTTGTCGTCGTCAAGAATCCCGGCGGCGCGGACGAGAAGTACACCGCCCCGCTCGTCGTCGTGGACCAGCGCTTTGAAGACGAAGAACCCGGCAAACTCACCGGGTTCCTCAACCAGTTTCTCTAGGCCTACTTCTGCACCGGCGCCCACTCCGGGCCGGTCTCGCCAAGTTCAGCATCGAGCTTGGCAATCAGCGGCTGCGGCTTAGCCAACTCGGTGCCCGGGGTGACCTCCACGCGCTGCCACACGGCCTGCTGCTGGGTGTAGTCACCGGTGATGGTCAGGTACTTCTGCCCCTTCTCCGGAAGGCCGACGCCGACGAGGTCGAAGTCGGCGTCGTCGACAATCTCCTCGATGCGCGGCTCAGCAGCCCACACACCACTGCGACCGAGAGTCTCGTGGACCTTCTGGGCGGTGTGCGGCAGGAACGGGGTGAGCATGGCGTTGCAGTCCGACACCACCTGCAGCGCGGTCCACAGCACGGTGGCCAGACGCTCACGCTGGGACTCGTCCTTGGCCAACTTCCACGGCTCCTGCTCGGCGATGTAGGCGTTCGCTTCACCAACGACGTGCATGATCTTGGTGATCGCGTTCTTGAACCGAGCCTCGCTCAGGTCCGCACCGGCGGTAGCAAAGGTTTCTTCCGCAAGGTTCAGAATGCGCTCATCGGACGCTTCCAGCGGGCCCGGCGCGGGCACCTGGCCGAAGTTCTTGTGCGCCATGGACACGGTGCGGTTGACCAGGTTGCCCCAGCCGTTGGCCAGCTCGTTGTTCACGCGACGGACGAACTCGTCCCAGGTGAAGTCGGTGTCATTGTTCTCCGGGCCTGCGACTGCGATGAAGTAGCGCAGCGGATCCGGGCCGAACTCCTTGAGGAAGTCCTTAACGTAAATGACCACGCCCTTCGACGAGGAGAACTTCGAGCCCGACATGGTGAGGAACTCAGAAGAGACAACCTCGGTGGGCAGGTTGAGCTCGCCAAGACTGTGTACCTCGCCGCCCTTGGAGCCCTTGCCCGCGTAGCCAAGCAGCTCCGCCGGCCAGATCTGGGAGTGGAAGGTGATGTTGTCCTTGCCCATGAAGTAGTAGCCCTCGGTGGCTGGGTCCTGCCAGAAGTCCTTCCAGGCCTCCGGCTTGCCAATGTTGTGGGCCCACTCGATGGAGGCAGACAAGTAACCGACGACGGCGTCGAACCAGACGTAGAGCTTCTTCGACGGGTTGTCCTGCCAGCCCTCTACTGGGATCGGGATGCCCCAGTCGATGTCGCGGGTCATGGCGCGCGGACGCATGTCCTCGAGCAGGTTCAGGGAGAATTTCAGCACGTTCGGGCGCCAGTCCTCGCGGGTGGACAGCCACGCCTCGAGTGCGTCGTGGAGCGCCGGCAGGTCGAGCATGTAGTGCTCAGTCTCGACGAACTCCGGGGTCTCGCCGTTAATCTTGGATACCGGGTTGATCAGGTCTGCCGGGTCCAGCTGGTTGCCGCAGGTGTCGCATTGGTCACCGCGGGCATCGGTCGCGCCACAAATCGGGCAGGTGCCCTCGATGTAGCGGTCCGGCAGTGTGCGGCCCGTCGACGGGGAGATCGCACCCTTGGTGGTTTCCTTCACCATGTAGCCGTTAGCGTCCAACCCGCGGAACAGTTCTTGGACCACCGCGTAGTGGTTGCGGGTGGTGGTGCGGGTAAACAGGTCGTAGGACAGGCCAAGGCCTGCGAGGTCTTCCACGATCTGCTTGTTGTAGCGGTCCGCCAATTCCTTGACGCTGACGCCTTCCTTATCCGCCTGGACCAACAGCGGGGTGCCGTGCTCGTCGGTGCCGGAGACCATGAGCACGTTCTTGCCGGCCATTCGCTGGTAGCGGGCGAAGACATCGGACGGGACGCCGAAGCCGGCGACGTGTCCGATGTGGCGCGGGCCGTTTGCGTACGGCCAGGCCACACACACAAGAACGTTCTGGGTGGAATCAGCAGCAGTCATGGCTCCCAGCATAAGTTATGGCCCCGCTAAGCAATGAAACTGCTCTGCGGGGCCAGTAAAGAAGGCGTGAAACGCTACGTGTTAGTTCTTCGCGCGTGGCTTCAGTATCTTCTTCACCTGCTCGCGACGTGCGTCGAGCTGCGCTTGGTCGCGGTGCATGCGGCGCTCAATGGCCAGCTGGCGAGCGAAGCGCTCGTGTTCCTTCTTGTCCAGGTAGATGGTGTCGTTGGACATGTCCTTCACAATCGCGAACATGAGCGCGATGAGGATGAACAGGAACGGTGTTGCGGCCACGATGGTGACGGACTGCAGCGAGTTCAGCGCGTCTGCACCACCGGAGATCAGCAGGGTCAGACCGACGAATGCGGTAGCCACGCCCCACATAGCGGCCAGCCACGGCTTGGCTTCGGTCTTGCCGGACTGGGTCATGGACGCCATCACGGTCGAGGCCGAGTCTGCGGAGGTAATAAAGAAGGTACCCAGCAGCAACAGGGCGAACACGCCGACAACGTAGCCGCCCGGCAGGGCGTGCAGCAGGTTGAACAGCTGTTCCTCGTTGGAGCCGCCGCCGACGATGGACTGGCCATCCTGCTCCATCTTGATGGCGGTGCCGCCGAAGATGGCGAACCATACGGTGGACAGGCCAGCCGGGACGAGCAGGACGCCGAGGCAGAACTCGCGCACGGTGCGGCCGCGGGAGATGCGAGCCAGGAACGTACCGACGAACGGCGACCAGGAGATCCACCACGCCCAGTAGAAGATGGTCCAGCCGGAGAGGAAGTCACCAGCCTGGCCGTCGGAGCTCTCTGCGGTGCGGGCTGCCATTTCGAAGAAGTTCTGCAGGTAGTTACCAAACGCGGTCGGCAGCATGTTCAGCTGCGCAACGGTCGGGCCGAAGACAAAGACGAAGATCGCCAGGATCGCGGCGATGACCATGTTGGCGTTAGACAGCCACTGGATGCCCTTGGACACGCCCGACATTGCGGACAGCAGGAACGCCAGGGTCAACACGGAGACAATACCGATAGTCAGCTTGGTGGATGGGTTGTCCACGAAGCCGGACGCCTCCAGGCCGGAGCTGATCTGCAGCGCGCCAAGGCCCAGGGAGCAGGCGGTGCCGAAGATGGTGGCGAACACAGCGAACGCATCAATGAGACGACCGAGCCAGCCGTCAGCACCCTTCTGTCCGATCAGCGGGATGAAAGCGCTCGACAGCAGCTGCTTGCGGCCAAGGCGGAACGTCGAATACGCAATGGCCAGGCCGAGAATGGCGTACACAGCCCACGGGTGCAGCGTCCAGTGGAACATGGTCTGTGCCATGGCAGCGCCTACTTCACGTTCGTTGTGGCCGGGTACGCCGTCGAGGTACATCGCCAGTGGTTCTGCGGCGCCGTAGAACATCAGGCCGATGCCCATGCCGGCGGCGAACATCATGGCGATCCATGAAGTGGTCTTAAATTCTGGTCGCTCGTCTGCGGTGCCGAGGCGAATGGTGCCGAAGTTCGACGCCGCAATCACGATGACAAAAATGACAAAAATGGTGCCGCCGAGGACGAATGCCCAGCCCAGGTTGTCAATCACCCAGGTGAAGGCGGCATCGGCGAAGTTGGAAAAGCTGTCGGGGGCAGCCAGGCCCCAGCCGACAATTGCCGCGACAATAATGGCCAACGGAATGACAATGCCCCAGTTCACTGGGGCATCTTCTGCATCCGCGGCACGCTCCATGCGCTCTTCCGGGTCGACGTATTCCGTCGCAACGCCGTCGCGGTCGGCGTCGAGCAGCGCAGCAAGTTCGCTGGCTGCAGAAGTTTCTTGGGGTGCGTATTGATCAGTGCTCTGCGTCTCCGCATCGGGATCGTGTGGATCCCTTTGTGAGTCTCGCTGAGACATACGGTTACTCCTTTGAAGTTTTCAGGTGTTTAAAAGTGCCCAAGCAGGCTAACGTAAATAACACCTTTGTGCTAACCGAGTTGTCGCGAGAACTTACTCAACCGCGCGCAGCGAGCGCGGCATCATACAGGTCCCCTACTTTCACGCCGTGCGCTTTGGCGACCTGTTTCGCAGCGTCCTTCATACGCTCGCCCTTTTCGACGAGCTCAAGCACCTTCCCCACCAAATCTTCCGCTTCCGGCTGCTTCGGCTCCCCGCCTTCGATCACAAGCGTGATCTCCCCGCGCACGCCGTCCGCGGCCCACTCGGCAAGTTCCGCTAGGGTGCCGCGCTTGACCTCTTCGTAGGTTTTGGTCAGCTCCCTGCACACCGCGGCGCGGCGTGTACCGCCGAGGACGTCGGCGGCGTCGTCAAGCAACTGCGCGATGCGGTGCGGGGATTCGAAACAGCAGACGGCGCGGCGCTCGTCGACAAGAGTTTCCAGCCAGGCCCGGCGCGCACCAGCTTTGCGGGGCACGAAGCCGTCGAAGATGAAGTGGCCGACGTTGAGCCCGGACAGCGCAAGTGCCGTGGTTACCGCAGACGGGCCCGGGATACAGGTCACGGGGATGCCGGCGTCGTGGGCGGCGGCGACGATCGAATGCCCTGGGTCGGAAACAATCGGCATGCCGGCATCCGTGACGACGAGGACGGTACCGGTGCGGGCGGCGTCGAGAAGCTCACGCGAACGCGCGTCCTCGTTGTGGTCGAAGTTGGACACCACACGCCCGGTGATCTCCACACCGAGTGCCGCAGCCAGCGCGCGGGTGCGACGCGTGTCCTCCGCAGCGACGATATCGGCCCGACCAAGGGCCTGCACGAGCCGTGGAGAGGCGTCCCCGATGTTGCCCAGCGGTGTGGCAGCGAGCACCACTCCGGTAGCTGGGAACTGGGTTTCACGATCATGCTCGGCGGACATAAGCCTGAAGCATACGCGTCAGGCGCTAGTATCTTCGTCCGTGACCACTATCGCGAGCACTTCCAACGCCACTCCGGCGTCAGACGAACCAGGCGCGGCGCGCAAAGTCCGCCCGAGCCGACCGGCCCCCACGGCACCCGTATCGGTGCCGTGGACACGCCGCGACACCATCGCCGCCAGCGTGATCGGTGTCCTCGCGCTGTTTACCAGGTTCCTGGGGCTGACCCAGCCGACAAGTTCCGGCACCCCGGTCTTCGACGAGAAGCACTACGTACCGCAGGGTTGGGACATGGTGCGCAGCTCCTTCAACCCGGTACTCGGCGGCATTGAGTCGAACCCGGGCTACGGCCTGGTCGTGCACCCGCCGCTGGGCAAACAACTACTAGCGATGGGCGAAACCATCTTCGGCTACACCCCACTGGGCTGGCGCATCATGACTGCCCTGTTCGGCGCCGCAGTGGTCGTGTTCGTATTCCTCCTCGCACGGCGCATAAGCCAGTCCACCTCCATCGGTGTGATCGCGGGCATCATCGCGCTTTTCGACGGGGTCCTGCTCGTCGCAGCCAAATTCGGCATGCTGGATATCTTCCAGGTCCTGTTTATCGTCATTGCCGCCTGGACGCTCGCCGGCGACATGCGCGAGGTGCACCACCGCTGGCACGATGCCTGGCTGGCCGGCAAGTTGGACGGCACCGGCCCGTTCGGCCCACGGATGGGCTTCCGCTGGTGGCGCTTCGCCACCGGTGTCGCCCTTGGTCTTGCGCTGTCGGTGAAGTGGTCAGGCCTGTACTACATCATGTTCTTCGGCCTGTTGTCGTCGTTCTGGGACCTCTACCTGCGCCGCCGCTACGGCGTGGAAAAGCCGGTCGCTGGCACCTTGCTTCGCGACGTCCCAGCCGCACTCGCCTCGATCGTGCTCATCCCGGCACTGCTCTACATCTGGTCCTGGCGCGCCTGGTTCGCATCCGAGACCTCTGTGTACCGCCACTCGCTTGCCGACGGCACCATCGCCGGCTCCGACTGGCCCTGGCTGACAAACCTGCCCGATTCCGTCGCTGGCTGGCTGTACTACCACTTCTCCGTCCTGAACTTCCACGCATCCCTGACCTCCTCGAGTGGGCACTCTCACCCGTGGGATTCTAAGCCGTGGGCATGGCTCGTCTCTGCGCGCCCGATCCTCTACTACTCCGCCACTGACTTGGAGTGCAAGGTCGCCCCGGGCGATGGCACCTGCCGCGAGATGATTTACATGTTCGGCACCCCTGCCATCTGGTGGCTCACCGTGCCAGTCCTGCTCTGGGCGTGCTGGGTCTGGCTGACCCGCAAGGACTTCCGCGTCATCGTTCCGGTGATCGCCTTCGCCGCCGGTTTCCTCCCGTGGCTGGCTGCATTCGACCGCCAGATGTACTTCTTCTACGCCACTGCTCTCGTGCCGTTTACGGCGGTGCTGCTTGCACTGGCGGTGGGCAACCTTGCGAAGAAGGGCGGACCCGTGACGTGGAGTTGGGTCAACAAGGTCGCAGGCTTTGAGATGCGCTGGGGCCAACTCGCTGCCGTGGTCTACATCGCCTTGGTCGCGGCAAGCTTCTTCTACTGGTCACCGATTTTCTACGGCCTGCGCATCCCGGATTCCTACTACGAATCCCTCATGTGGCTGCCGAGCTGGAAGTAACTACAACGGGTTGGCGCCGAGAATGCGCCACGCTCGGCGCACTTCCCCGCCGCGGTCCGCGAACCACGTCCACACCAGCGCGATCACGCTGACAAACGGGATGAATACCGCGGCGGGTTCAAACTCACCCGCGCCAAGGACCGCGTCGCGCACCGCGAAGCCGACCGTGAAGGTGAACATCGACCCCACGATCAGCAGCACGCCCGGGATCTGACGCGGCTTCCACGCCGTAAACGCCAGCGCTAGCGCCACACCAAGGCGTACAGACGCGCTAGACGCCACCACCGGCTCTTCCCCACCCGCAACGATGAGGCTGATGGCCCACAGCACCCACGCCACCGCCATGGCGAAAAGCAGAGTGCGCCCGATGGCAAGGCCGAAAGCGCGCCGTTGCGAGAGCTTGCGCCATTCGTCGTCCACGCTTGCCAGGATCACCTCTGACAGATCCTGCGGCGGGGCCATCGCGGGACGCTCCTGCGGCACGAACTCATGGGAGAGCACCAGGGCCTGGTCGAGGAAGGCCTGGCACTCATCACAGCTCGCCAGGTGTGCGTCGACGACGGCGTCGTCGAGACCGGCCGGTTCGCCGTCGATACGCGCAGACAGCGCTGCCTGAACTTCCTCGTGGCTAAGCACGCGTTAACACCCCATCCAAACTCGCACGACCGGTGCCGAACACGATGATGATAAACAACGCCGCAGCTAGCACCAGCGGGTACTCGATCCCGGCGTTTTCCACGAAGAACCCGTTATCCAGGTGCACGAAATACCCCGCAGCGAGCACGAGCAGCGCCAGCACCGACGCGACGATTGTGGTGAGCAGCCCCACTGCCAAAAACGCCCCACCGATAAGTTCAGCGGTACCAGTCAGGTATGCGGACAGTTGTGGCTGCGGCACCCCGAGTGCCGCGAAATCGCGCCCGGTTTGCGCCATGCCGGTGTCAAACCAGTGCTGAAACCCGCGGGCGACAAATACGGTGCCGAGGACAAGACGCAAAAGGAGCAGCGCAAAGTCACGTACGGCAGGCCTATTCATGCCAACGAGCGTACCCGTGGAACCGAACGGGGTAGAAACGAGTCCAATAGTTATGAGTGAAAACAAGATGAACGAAACTGACCAACTTCCAGACACCGCAGGATGGCCCGTCGTCGGCGAAGACGGCCGTGCCCGCCCGCCATGGGCCGCAACCGATCCCCTACTGCGCAACTACTACGACTCCGAATGGGGCGACCCCGTACGCGACGAGCGGGGCATGTTTGAACGCGTCTGCCTCGAGGGCTTCCAGGTGGGCTTGTCGTGGCGGTTGATCCTGCAAAAGCGCGATGCGTTCCGCGACGCCTTCGCAAACTTCGACCCGGAGGTGGTCGCGTGCATGAGCATTGAGCATTTGCTTGACGACGACACCTTGATCCGCAACCGCCGCAAACTCCAAGCCGCCGTGACCAACGCCAAGGCAACACTTGCCCTGCGCGAGGAGGGCACGCACTTGGGCGAGTTCATCTGGTCCTACAAGCCGGAGACAACCCCTGCCCCGCGCACGATGGCGGAAGTCCCGACACAATCCGACGAGTCTGCGCAGTTAGCCAAGGATTTGAAGAAGCGGGGGTTCACCTTCGTGGGACCGGTGACCATGTACGCGCTGATGGAGTCCACCGGCATCTTGGACACGAACCTCATCGGCACGTGGAAGCGTGGCAGATCCGGAGTGTGGGACTAGTCGTCGTCCATTTCGGCGAAGGCGTCCTCGACCGAGTCGTACTCCTCACGGGAGGCCTCCCACACTTCCTTCGCTGCCGAAAAGTTCACCGCAGCGATGATCGCGCCGACGATGATGTCGAACCACGCGGTGTGCCACACGAAGGTCAGCAATCCCGCGACGATGATGAGCACGTTGGCCAACGCGTCGTTGCGTGCCGCGAGCCACGCGCCGGTGGCAAGCGACGAGCCTTCGTCGCGCAGCCGCAGCAGGATCACGGCACAGATCAGGTTGACCGCCAGCGCGCCGAGCGCAACACCGGTCAGCCCTTCCGGTGAGGGTGGCTCTGGGTTCAAAATCTTGACCACCACAGTCACCACGGCTGCCACCGCCGGGATCAAGATCAGGGCGGCGAGGACACTGCCGGCAGCGCGTCGCCTCGAAGCAGGCCATGCAACCGCAACAAACACGAGCAGGTTGATAGCGGTGTCTTCGAGGAAGTCGGCCGAGTCCGCAAACAATGATGCGGAACCAATCGATATCGCAGCGACGAACTCAACGAAGAAGTACGCGAGGTTTAGCAGCGCAACGATGAGCACTGCGCGGACACTGTGACCAATCCTTTCCATAGCGAAAGCCCCGCACGATCGTTCTATCGTGCGGGGCGGAAAGTGGAGCTAAGGGGAATCGAACCCCTGACCTTCGCATTGCGAACGCGACGCTCTACCAACTGAGCTATAGCCCCTCAAGGGCGCCTCTTGAAGGCGATTGCCACGTTACTCCTGCAACCCGATGTGGTTAAATCGCCTGGTTATAAGCACTAGCTGGCGCGTGCAGCGAAGCGGTCGCGGATATCGCGGTAGTCGGCCCGGTCGTGGTCGTCTTCTGGCGGAGTGAAGCGAGAAACGGGCAGTGCGTCGAAGTCGGGGCTGTCGTCGTCAAGATCCAGGATCACCGAGCCCGAGTAGCGACGAGCAACGCGCTCGCGCGAGTTGGCCTCATCACCCAGAGCGACACCCAGGCGCGCGCGACGCAGCTGGCGGAGACGACGCTGGTGCAGTGCGCGCTCCTGCAGCACGGTGTGGCGCAGTGCGATCATGTACCACGCGGTCAGGCCAAGCGCGACGATGTTGAGCGCCCACACCCAGCCACCGGCGACGAACGCGGCCACAAACGTGATCACACACGCTGCAAGCAGACCGAGCAGCGTGCGCTGGCGGCGCTGTTGGCGCGTGGCCTTGGCTGCCTGCTCGCGCTGTGGGTCGTAGCCACCGCGGCCACGACGCGACGCCGCAAATGCGATGTCTGCCTCGTCGACGACATCGTTTTCGGCCGCGTCTTCAGCGTCTGTGTCTGCGTCCACAGCATCCTCAGCGTCGACGGCCTCGACAGCGTCCGCGTTGTCCTCTGCGTCCTCCGCACCATCAGCGTCAGCGACCTCAGCCTCAGCGCCTGTGTCCGTGTCTGCGTCTGTGACGGTGTCTGCGGTGGCGTAGCCCAGGTCCGCCGGCGAGGTGTACGTCTCGTCGAACTCGTAGCGATCTTCCTCGACAGCTTCTTCAGCGGTGTGTTCAGCGCCTTCTTCGTTCTGGACGAGCACAGAGATTGCGGTCGAGCCGCCAGCCTCTGCGGCGACAACACTGGCGGTCTCAGCAGATTCAGCGGTCTCGACAGATTCCTCAGACTCGGCGGGTGCAGCCTCGTCCTGGGATTCAGCGTCAGCCTCGTCGGCGACGTGCTCGATAACTTCGCCATCGACGGTGTTGTCGTCCTGGGCAGCGTCTTCGGCCTGTGCGGATTTGAAGAGGCGCAGGTTCGGGGCGTCGTCGATAAGCACCTGCTCCTCCTCGGCGACAGCCTCGACAACCTCGTAATCGTCATCTGCGTCGTCGTGGCGGTGGATGTCAGCCTGGGTCAGCTTCGGGCGCCGGCGGGTTGCCATGGGGGCGTCGCCACCTTTGTGCAGCACGCGCGTCTCTTCGTAGCCCTCACCGGAGCGGCGAATCGGCTTGTTATTCCCCACCGCCAACGGCGCGAGCACGATCACCCACACGATGAGGATCAAAACGATCAATAAGCTCGAGCTGCCCATCACAGACCTTTCCGCAACTACATGCACCCAATAGACACTTCACGCCACGGTATCGGCACAACCGACACTCGGCGGGTTGGCGCGCCGTGGTCACAGAAAGGAATTCAAAAACCAGACAACCTAGACAAGCCGACCCGCGCGGCGGAGCCGTTGCACCGCGGTCGTGGGATAGTCGTCGATATTGATGGCGACGAAGTGATGGTCACGCCACTGCCCGTCGATGTGCAGGTTGCGTCGCAAATAGCCTTCCTCCACAAAGCCGTTGGTGCGCAGCACCTTGCCAGAGGCAGGATTGCCCGGCAGATACGTCGCCGTCACACGGTGCAGACCCACGCGCCCGAAGGCGTGATCCACGCCGAGTGCACACGCCGCCGACGCGACCCCGCGACCCATATACGGCGAATGCACCCAGTAGCCGATCCAACATTCGGAGACGATCCCGTGCTGGATGTTGCCCAACGTCACTTGGCCGGCAAACGCGCCGTCGACCTCGATGACCATCGGCACCACCGTGCCCTGCTGCGCCATGCGTTTGAGGTTGAGCCACGAGTTGCGCCACGCTGCATGCGAGTGGGCGTCCTCCCAGGTGCCGTCCACTGTGGGCTCGACAGGCGCGAGCCATTGCCTATCGACGACGCGCGTCTCACACCAATCCGCCCCATCACTACCGCGCAGCGGACGCAACTGCACACGCGCACCGTCCGGCAGCCCGACGGCAGGGGTCAGTTCTGGCCAGCCCGGTGTGGGCGGGCGAAACATGGCAAACACGCTAGCTGCGCTGCCGGATGAACTCGACGTCCACCTCGTCGCCCGGGCGCACGTGGGTGGCACCCTCTGGCAAGTGGATCATGGCGTTGGCCTCCGCAAACCCAGCCAGCAAGTGGGTCGGGCCGGCGTCGAGCACGCTCAGCGGCTCCACGAGGTACTCGCCGGTCTCGCTGTCTCGCATGAGGCGGGCGCGAATGTAGCCCCGACGACCGTCGATGGACTCCATCGGACGCAACGAACGCGCACGCACCGTCTGACGCGTGATCGTCGGCGCCCCGAGGGCACGGCGGATGAGTGGCCGGACGATGGTCTCCGTAATCACCAGAGCGCTCACCGGATTCGAGGGCAAGAGGAACACCGGGATCCTCTCCTCCCCCAGCACGCCGAAGCCCTGAACGGAGCCAGGGTGCATGGCAACGCGGGTGGTGTCGATCTGCCCCATCTCGCGCAGGATCTCCTGGATCGCCGCAGCACCGGAGCCACCGACGGCGCCGGTGATGATGATGCACTCGCTCTTATCCACGTAACCGGCGATGGTCTCGCGCATGCGGCGCGGCTCCGCGTTGATGATGCCCGCGCGTTGCACCTCAGCGCCAGCCTCTTCAGCAGCGGCAGCCACAGCGTAGGAAGCGATGTCGAAGACTTGACCCAAACCGGGGTCGCGCTCCAAATCGACGAGTTCCAGACCGTAGCTCATCACCGTCACTCGCGGGCGCGGGTAAACGAGCACCTTGTCGCGACCGGCCGCAGCAGCCAGCCCCACCTGCGCGGGACCGAAGATGGTGCCCTGGCGCACAGCAACGTCGCCGGGCTGGATATCGTCGCCGGCCTTGCGCACAAAGTCACCGGTGCGCACGGGGCGCAGCGGGGTCACACGCTTGCGGCCGCGGTCGGTCCACTCCAGCGGCAACACAGCATCAGCCAGGGTGGGCAGTGGTGCGCCCGTGGCCACACGCACCGCCTGGCGCGGTTGGAGGCGCAGCGGCTTCTGAGATCCGGCGGGCACCTCACCGACGACCGGCAGCGCACGATCGGGCGCCGGGCGCGGGGCCTTCTGCTCTTCGGCGTCCGCTTCGGACTCATCCTCGGCGCCAGCTGCTGGTCGCCTGCGCAGACCTGCGGTACCGCCGACGTCGACGGCGCGAACCGCAAACCCGTCGATGGCAGCCTGAGCAAAACCGGGAACCTGGCGGGTGGCGGCGATTTCCTCCGCGCACCGCAGCCCGAGGGCATCAGTGAGTGCGACGCGGATGGGCTCCGGCGCAACGGCAGCATCAATCACCGCTGCAAGCTGCTCCTCAACGCTGCGCATGGATGTACCCGCCTTACTTTCGCCTTAGTTTGTCAGTTCGGGGTGTTCTGCTTCGTATTCGGTGATGATCTTCTTCAACGCCGTGTACAACGCCGGCCCGTACTTTTCGTCGTGCAGACCAAAGTCCACATTCGCCGGAATATAACCACCCGGGTTGCCCAGGTCATGGCGCTTGCCCTCATGAACCACCACATGCACCGGGTGGCCTTCAGAGATCATCAACTCAATGGCATCAGTTAACTGCAGCTCGCCGCCCTTACCCGGGGTAATACGACGCAGCGCATCAAAAATGCCACGATCCAACAAATACCGGCCAGTAGCCACAAGCGTCGACGGCGCATCCTCCACAGCAGGCTTTTCCACCATGCCACGCACCTTCAACACCTCGATGCCATCAAAGGACTCCCCCGCATCCTCAACATCAAACACGCCGTAGTTAAACACCTCTTCACGCGAGACGTTAAACGCGCACAGCACAGACCCACCGAGGCGATTGCGCACTTCGACCATCTTGTCCATCACCCCCATCGGCAGCACAAGATCATCCGGCAACATGACGGCCACGGCATCTTCGTCGTCGTCAAGCGCCTGCTCCGCACACCCCACAGCATGACCCAGGCCGAGGGGCTGATCCTGCTCAACCGCAACAGCCTGAATCAGCTCGCCAGCACGAGCAACCTTTTCAGCCTGCTCTTCCTTGCCGCGCGCGACCATGAGATCCTGCAACTCGGCAAAGTCACCGAAGTGGCGCATGATCTCTTCCTTATTCGGCGCCACCACCACCGCCAAACGCTGCGCACCACAGGCCGCAGCCTCCTGGGCGATCAACTCAATGCCCGGAGTGTCCACCACCGGCAGCAACTCCTTCGGCACAGTCTTCGTCGCCGGCAAAAAACGCGTCCCCATACCCGCCGCCGGAACAACAACCGTCTTCAGCGAAAACGCGTTGCCGTCCGTGGCAGCCGGGGCCGCAGCAGTGTGGTCAGTAGAATTCCGCATAAGTCATGAGCTTAACCTGACGCCCCTGTAAACCCGGTGAGCGACCCAAGGAGTTCCGTGTCTCAATCCACACCAGCCGCCAATGCAAAAGATGCTTTACGACGAGCCCACCTCTCCACCCGGCGCGAATTAGCCGCAGACACTGCACGTAAGCAGTCACTTGACGACGCGATTGTGTCGCACACACTGGCGTGTTTGCGTGAGACGAATGCGGTGGGGACCAACATCGCGGCCTACAACCCGTTGGCTACTGAGCCGGGCCCAGCCGATTTCGCGACACGTCTTACCGGGCCCGCCCGCACGGTGTTCTTGCCAATCTCGCTCAGCAGCGGCGAGCTGGCGTGGTCCCCAGCCGCAGCCGACGACGCCGGTGCAACCGGTGCACTCGGAGTCGTCGAGCCCACCGGCGCGAGATTCACCTCCCAGGTGTTGCGCTCGTGCGGGTTGATCGTCGCGCCGGCACTCGCGGTGGACCGAGGCGGGATGCGCCTGGGTAAAGGCAAAGGCTATTACGACCGTGCGCTTGCAGGACTCGACGTACCGGTGGCGGCGGTGGTCTACGACGAGGACATCGTGGACGCCGTGCCTTGCGACGACCACGACCAACCCGTGGACTACATCATCACCCCAAGCGGATTTTTTAGGGTCTGAGGGAACCGGGGTAGTGCAGGGTCCGTCAGATACCTATGGACCTTCACACACAGTTCGCGCAGTTGCGCACGCCCGGATACCGCCGGTCTGTCATCATTCGTCGCATCGTTGCGGTGGTGCTTGTCATCGCCGCGACGTTGCACGTCATCGTCGGTGTGTCCCGCGATGATCCAGCGGTGGTTGTCTTTGCCCGTGAGGTTGCGCCCGGCACGACGCTTACCGGCGAGGACGTGGCCCTGCGGCGACTTCCAGCTGACGCAGTACCGCAGGGGGCACTGTCTGATCTCGCGCTGGCGGAGGGCCAACTTCTTGCCGCGGCGGCATCAGCTGGTGAGGTGTTGACCTCCACACGCCTTGTCGGACCGGATCTCACCGCAACCTTGGTTGCGGAGGAACCACCCGGCGAAGAGTTCTCTCTGGTGCCAGTTCCGGTCGCGGAATCAGACATCATTCCGCTGCTGCATCACGGTGCACGGGTGGACGTGATCGCACAAGGGCCGCGCACTGTCGCAACTGGCGGGCGCGTGGTCACATCAGGTGAGAAAGGTACAGTTCTTGTGCTATTTCGGCAGTCTCAAGCAGAAGCCGTTGCTGCAGCCTCGCTGGATGGCCCATTGACCTTACTTTTGAGTCGTCATATACAACCGCCTAGTATTCCCTAACATGCTTCAAGGTTTTAAAGATTTCATCATGCGCGGCAACGTCATTGACCTTGCCGTTGGCGTTGTGATTGGTGCAGCTTTCACCGCTGTCGTCACCGCATTTTCCGATTCCATCATCAACCCGTTCCTCGCAGCCCTCGGCGGCGTGGACTACTCCGGCCTCGGCTTCTTCGTCCGTGAGGGCAACGAGGCTACCTTCGTTGACTTCGGTGCACTGATCACCGCAATCATCAACTTCCTGCTCATCGCTGCAGTGATCTACTTCCTGCTGGTCATGCCGATGAACAAGCTCGACGAGGCACAGAAGCGTCACAAGGGCGTCGACCCAGAGGAGCCGGCTCCGACCGAGACCGAGCTGCTCGCGGAAATCCGCGACCTGCTGTCCAACCAGAACCCGAACTCCACCCAGAAGCCGCTGAACTAATCCCCGTGATGCGGCGGCCGCTGCTCTTCGTAGAAGGCGCGGCCAGTCAAGCCCGGCTCTTCGTCATCGAGTAGCACTTCGCGCTCGCCGTCGAACGCCGGGCTTTTGCGTTGTTGCGACGGCGCCTTATCCGCCGTGCGGTCGTAATCCACATCCGCACGACGCACGACTCTTCTTCTCTTGCGTTCCATCTGCACTGTCACCGCGCGCTATCTACACCGAGTACTGGTTGAGTTCGCCGATGAGGTGGGTGACCAGCGGGGCAATCGTCGATACGCCATCGCGAATCGCCTGACGGCTCGACGCCAGGTTCACCACCACCGTAGAGCCGGATACACCGCAAATGCCGCGGGAGGTGCACGCATCAACCGCGCCACACGCCTGCCCCGACGCCCGAATCGCCTGGCTCACCCCCGGCACCACCTTATCGATGATGCCGCGCGTCGCCTCCGGCGTCTTATCGCGCGGACCAACACCCGTGCCACCGAGCGTGAGCACCAAGTCCACACCACCGACGACACCGGTCTCAATCGCCTTGCGGATATCGGACTTCTTCGACTTCACCCGCACCACACCGTCAACCCGGTAATTGAACTCGCTAAGGAGCTCCACCACCATCTTGTCGGTGTTATCGCCGGGGGCGTCGTATCGACGATCCCCCACCAACACAACAATGGCACGCGGCGATTCCGGCGCAGCCTGCTCCAGCTCAGAGGCACGAAGGGTTGCATCGTCCGGCTCGTTCATGTCCAGATCAGCAAGATCAACCGAGTCATACAGTTCAGTCATCGTAAAACGGGCTCCCGTCCGTCAGCGCGGTGAGAAAATATTGCAAGTCTCTAAAGAACTTACTCTGTGCTGAGGGTCACCTCTACCGGAATCGGCTCACCTTCTCCTTGACGCTCCACTTGCAGCGTCACTGTCTGGCCAAAGTCCTGTGAACGGGTAGCGGCAATCAACGCGTCGGCTGAATCTATAAGTCGGTCATTCAACCGCGTGATCACATCTCCCCGTTTCAGGCCCGCCTGCTCCGCGGGGCTGCCCGGCTCCACCGCAGCAACCACAGCGCCGCCAGTGATGGCCTGGGCGATGCTGACCTGCACACCCAGCATCGGTTGCGCCGCCTCACCATTACGGATCAGCTGGTCCGCCACTCGCTTGGCAAAGTTCGACGGAATGGAGAACCCAAGACCGATCGAACCGCCGGAGCTCTCTCCGCCAAAGCTGCTCTGGGACAGCGACGCAATCGCCGAGTTCATACCGATCAGGTTGCCGTTCATATCCACCAACGGGCCGCCCGAGTTACCGGGGTTGATCGCCGCATCCGTCTGGATGCCGTCCATCAGCGAGCTCTCGCCGCCACCCTGGCTCGCGCGCACCGGTCGGTTGAGCGCAGAGACGATACCTGAGGTTACCGTCGCAGACAGACCCAACGGCGAGCCGACCGCCACGACCTGCTGGCCCACGCGCAGGTCGTTAGAATTGCCGAACTGCACCACCGGCAAGTTGTCTACGCCCTCGATCTTGAGCACGCCAATGTCGGTGTTCACATCGGAGGCAACATACTGCGCGCGGTGGCGAGAACCATCGTTGAGCGTGACTTGAATTTCGGTCCCAGGCTGCGCACCTGCGGCAATCACATGGTGGTTGGTCAGCACATACCCATCAGAGGAAATGATGGAGCCGGATCCCTCCGCCCCACCAGAGCGCGTGGCCACCTCAATGGACACCACAGACGGCAGCACCTGCGCCGCCACCTTCTCTACCGATCCATCTGGTGCCTCCGCGGCATTCGACACAGAGGGATTCTCCAGGGCGTTTTCTTGCGCCTGCTCTCCACTCGGAGCATCTGCGCTTTGCGACGACCCCGCCGACCCCGCAACGTAACCCGCACCACCACCGGCTGCAAGGGCTGTCACCAACGCAACCGCAAAGGCGGTTCCTACGCCTGCGCGACGCTTCGGAGCCTGGGATTGCGGCGGAACCGTGTACACGCCGCCGCTTGGCACATACGGTGCTTGTTCGTAGTTTTCAGTTGTCTGGTGCGGAAAGCTCGAGGTTTCATCGTTGGGTTGCTCTCCGAAATCGCGCGTATTGCTCATGGATTGCGAGTATGCCCTACCGCGCTGTGGCGGCGCTTGCGACCTCACCAAACGAAACGTAGTGTTTTCTGTACATTTTCTGTACGGGTTTAGCTGTAGCTTTTCTTCGGGATGACGCGGGTCTCGTTCTCGTCTTCGACTATAAGATCCTCAGCCGTCTCGTCCTCCGGAGGACGTCCCGGGAACACCACCCGGAAACGGGCGCCACCGTCATCCGACTCTTCCGCCACGATTGTCGCACCGTGGCGGTCCATCACCTGTTTCACAATCGCCAATCCCAGGCCAGAACCCGGCATAGCGCGCGACTCCGGGGAACGGTAGAACCGTTCAAAGACTTTCTCGCGCTCCTCGGGTGGGATGCCGGGGCCCGAGTCGTCGACAATAAGCACCGCGTTGCGCTTCGCCGCCTTAAGCGACACACGCACTGCACCACCCTCCGGCGACCACTTCGCAGCATTATCGATCAAGTTGATCGGAGCACGTCCCATGGCAAAACGATCACCACGAATAACCCACGGGTCGGCGTGGAACAAGAACGTCACATCGGGGCGACGACGACGCACACGGTCCAGCGCCTCTTCGAGCACCTCGTCGAGGCGGAAATCCTCCGGCTCGGTCTCATGCGACTCGTCGCGGGAAAGGTCGACCAGGTCGCCGATCAGGATCGACATCTCCTCCATTTGGGCAAGCACATCACGTTCCAAATCGGCCCGGTCCTCAGCCGAAATCTGGTCCTGACGGCCGGAGTTATGCAACATCATCAACAACTCAATGTTGGTGCGCATCGATGTCAACGGCGTCTTGAGCTCATGGCCCGCATCCGCCACCAATTGCGCCTGACGCTTCTTGGACTCCTCCAACGACCTCACCAAGGCGTTGATCGAAGAGGTCACCTCCGCAAATTCGTCGTCGCCCTCCACCGGAAGTTCACGCGGCCCACTCGACTCGTTAGCGTTGTCCAACTCACGGTGCAGCCTGCGCACCGGAGTCAAGCCCACCGCCGAAATGAACGCACCAGAAATCCACGCCACCAGGCTGCCTACGCCGATAACGACCAGCCCAGCCGCCGCTCGGCTCCCAGAGATGCGACCGTACGGGTCCTCTGTCCGAGATGCGGCAACCACCATCCCATCCGGTGTTTGGCGCACAACAACACGCTTACCGTTGACTGAACGCACGGATACCGCATCGCCGCTCTCCGTACGCAAATACGGCCCTGAAATGGATACCGGATCCCCCAAGAACAGGTTCGAGTCTGCCCCTGAAACCGCAATGCTTGTCAACGGGTTTGATCGCCGAAACGCCGCAATTTCAGAGCGGATCTGATCTTCCGAGGCCCCGTCGAGCTGGCGAGCCATCCCCAACGTCTTGCTCCGCAGCTCAGTATCCAACACGCCTTCGTGGGTTTTGGTAGACAGCCACATGCCAAGCATCGTCGTGAGCCCAATCGCAGCCGCGACAATGAAGCCGGACAACACCGCCAATTTCAGGCGCAAGGAATGACCTGCCCCGAGGCGGGTCTCATAGGCATCGCCAGACGCGACGCGCAACATCACGGAGCAGTCTCCCGAAGCACGTAACCAACACCGCGCACGGTATGGATAAGGCGAGATTCACCGCCAGCCTCAGTCTTGCGACGAAGGTAACCGATGTAAACCTCCAGGGCGTTTCCGGAGGTTGGGAAGTCGTAGCCCCATACTTCCTCAAGAATGGTCTGACGGGCCAATACGTGGCGCGGATTCTGCATCAACAAGTGCAGCAACGCAAACTCCGTACGGGTCAGCGAGATCGGTCGGCCATCGCGGAACACGTCACGCGTCGAGGTGTCCATGGTCAGGTCCTCGAACTTCAGCGTGGTCGAATCCTTCTGCTCACTGTGACGCGATTCCGCACGGGAGCGACGCAGCAGCGAGCCGACACGCGCCAGCAGCTCCTCAAGCGCGAACGGCTTGGGCAGGTAGTCGTCCGCACCAGCGTCGAGGCCAGCCACACGGTCCGCGACACCATCGCGCGCCGTCAGCATAAGAATCGGGCCATCGTAGCCCGAAGAACGCAGCGTACGGCAGACACCGAGGCCGTCAAGCTTTGGCATCATAAGGTCCAAAATGGTCAGATCCGGCTGTTCTAACCGGATCTGGTCGAGCGCATCCTCACCATCTACGGCGAGGACAACGTCGTATCCGTTGAAACGAAGCGACCTACGCAGTGACTCGCGCACAGCCTGTTCGTCATCGGCAACGAGAATTTTCATGCGGATATTATGACTTATTTTCCTCTAAGAGTGAAAACGGCATTAAAAAACCGGGCCCCACCTGTGGGAACCCGGTATTTTTGCGCGAGTTTTACCTTGCGGAAGCTTAGAACTGCTCGACGTCGATCAGGCCAGCCTGAGCTGCCTTGACCAGACGACGCGGGATCTGCACCTCGCGGCCGTCGATCTTGACGTTGACCAAGTCAGGGTTGTTGGCCTTCCACTGGGAACGGCGCATGCGCGTGTTAGCGCGGGACATCTTGAACTTAGGGGTTGCCATGATTGTGCTCCTTTACGCCCTTTAGTTAGCGGACTTCTTCTTGCGGCGTGCCATGCCACCGAAACGCTGGTTGAACTTCTCAACACGGCCAGCGGTGTCCATGAGACGCTGAGCGCCAGTCCAGAACGGGTGAGACTCTGCGGTCACGTCAACCACGATGAGCGGGTACTCGTTGCCGTCCTCCCACTGCTCGGTGCGTGCGGAAGTCAGGGTGGAGCGCGTCAGGAACTTGTGGCCCGTGTTCGCGTCCTGGAAAATCACCGGGTGGTAATCCGGGTGAATGTCTTTCCTCATTAGTATTCGTCTCCCTCAGGATTGAACTACGGGTCGGTTCCTTACATTAAGGATCGTGCCCGAGTTGGGTGCGAAATGGTCTTTTCATCCGACGGTTGCCGGACAACTCGAAATAGCATACAGCTCACTTACGCTGCGACCTAATCATTGCAACTCGCTTATCGACGACCTCCGCCCTGCTCATCCACCACTTACCCTCAACCCCGCCATGAATCTTTCCTCGTTTTCTTTGCCGCTGGCAGCAATCGCCAGTCTCGCCGTGCTCGCCGCAGTGTCCCTGAACGACGCCACTGAAGTTGCCCTTCGGCTTGTTCCAGTACTCGGTTTCGCGGCCGGCATGTCTGTCGTCGTCAATCTCGCTGCTCGTGTGCACACCTTCGAGTGGCTGGTTGGCGCGTTGCAGCGCACGACGTCACGCAGAGAGATCGTTCTGGCGGGGTTTCTCGCACTGTGTGTCGCCGCAACGGCGTTCCTCTCGCTCGACACCACTGCGATCATGCTGACCCCGCTGGCGGTGCAACTCGCCTCCCGCTTCCGCCTCCCGGTGCCGGCGGTGGCGCTTTCCGTGGTGTGGATTGCCAACTTTGCGTCCATGCCTTTGCCGGTTTCCAACTTGACGAATTTGCTGGCGGTGGGCGGCGACGCGTTTTCCACCACCGGTGAATACGTGAAACTCGCCGCCGCCCCTGCAGCCGTGGCAGTGGCGGTCGCAGTGGCAGCGTCCTACGCAGCCCGGGCGATATACCGCAGCGCAGCAGCCGAACCTATGCCCGAAGCGTCGTCGATCCTCCCACGCCCAACGGGCGCCCTCGCGGTACTGGGCGTCACCGTCCTCGCACTCCTCAGCCCGATCCCCTACTGGCTGACGAGCACCGTCGCCGCCACCGCAATGTGGTGTGCGGTGGGCCCGACCGGACGGCGCGACGGCATTACTCCACTCATCCCGTGGTCGGCGCTCAGCCTTGCCACTGCCTTCTCCGCGGTGGCGACACTGGCCCTGCAGATCAGCGATATTTCGTCCGCCGTGCAGCAACTCGCCGGCACACACCCCTTAGCAATTGCAGCTGCTGGCGCGACCACAGCGAACGCGATCAACAACATCCCTGCGTTTTTGATGCTCGAACCTGCAGTCAGCGATCCGGCCAGCGTGCTGGCTCTCCTGATCGGCGTCAATGTCGGCCCGGTGATCACCCCATGGGCATCGCTCGCCACACTGCTGTGGGCAGATCAACTCCGCCGCGCAAAGACCCCAGTACCGTGGCGCGGTTTCATCCTGTGGGGCCTACTCCTGGCACCAGTTACCGTCATTGCCGCTACCGCTGCACTGCTTGTCGTTGCTTAGCCGCAACCATGTCGACAGCCCGGTGCATGACAATTTCAAACGGTCCACGCTGGAAGCGCTTCAGCCACAACATGCTGAACGCAATGAGCAGCGCACACAACGCGAGATAAACCCCACACACGAGCAAGGTGCCGGCAGGCCCCTCTACGTACCGGGCTAGACCAAACCCGAAGTCGTAGAACACCACAGAGGCGAGCACATTCTGCAGGATGTAGCACGTCAGCGCGGTGCGACCGACTGCAGCCAAACCGGTTCCCACCACACCAAGCGTGTTGTCGCGGCGGATGTAGAAGGCCGCGATGAGCGCGAGGACACCGAACGCCACTACCGTCGAGGTGACGTAGCGCGTCAACGAAGCAGATGCGCCGGTGGCAAACAAGCGCAGCCCCCAGTCCAGCGGGATACCAACACCAAGGCCGACGAGCATTACTTTGCGACGCAACCCCGCCCCGGCGGGTTGGAACAATCCAGCGCGGTACAACCTGGCCGCGAGGAGAAACACACCGATGCCCATCACGAACATGATTGGGATTTCGAACCTGCCGCCGAAGAAGTCGTCGATACGCGCCTGCACCATCGCCGGATAGCTGTCGGTTGCGGTGTAGAGCGCAAACGACTGGTCAAACGTGGGGATATCCTCGCCACCCTCGATCTCGTCGAGCGGAATACTGTTAAGCAGATAGGTGCCCACGGAGAACAGCAACATGACAAGGACATGTGCGCTCAGCGCCAGCCACATCCATACCTTTTGCACGCGCTCGCTGCGCGCAATAATCGGCGCCACCGCAAGGGCGGTCAGGCCGTAGCCCATCAACACATCAAACTCAAAGATGAAGATGTAGTTCAGTAGCCCTTCGGCCACAAGCAAGATTGCGCGCCAGTAGTACAGCCCGGGCCAGCGCTGGTTTCGTTTCGCTGCAGATTGGCGCTGGATCTCCATGCCGATGCCGAACATGATGGTGAGCAGTCCCAGGAACTTGCCGTCCGTGACCAACGCGCTTGCGGCATTGAACAACGCGTCGGCGGCCTCTGCTGCAGTTCCATTCGTGGAAGCGGCGCGAACCTCATCCCAGAGCGTGAAGTTCGGATCGAAATACTGCTCCATGACGCTGTCCATCTGGTGCCAGGTGGCAAAGATCCAGATATTCGTTGCCAAGGTGCCCAGAATTGCGATACCTCGAGCGACGTCGAGAGCGACGATTCTCCGATAGGTGGGTTCATTCACGGGTGTCATACTACGCAAAACGCGATTATGAGAAATGGCGCAAAGACGGTAGGGTTGTCTCTCGCTGTTGTCGAAGTACACATATACGCCTACGTCAACCGATTGCATTTGCGCCGGTAGCGGACCCTCACACCGCTTCTCACATGGCGCTTTCCTCACATCGTGATCGAGTCGTGGGCGGTAAGAAGAGTAAGGAAGAAACCCATGTCGGCACATTGCCAGGTCACGGGACGTCAGCCGTCGTTCGGCAAGACCGTCTCGCACTCGCACCGCCGCCACTCGCGCCGTTGGAACCCCAACGTGCAGAAGCGGAAGTTTTACCTGCCCTCCGAGGGCCGTACCATCACCCTGAACGTTTCCACGAAGGGTCTGAAGATCATTGACCGCGACGGCATCGAGTCCGTCGTAGCCCAGATCCGTGCACGAGGTGAGAAGATCTAATGGCACGTAACGATATCCGCCCGATCATCAAGCTGAAGTCCACCGCGGGCACCGGCTTCACCTACGTCACCCGCAAGAACAAGCGCAACAACCCGGACCGCATCACGCTGAAGAAGTACGATCCGGTAGTTCGCAAGCACGTCGAATTCCGCGAGGAGCGATAATCCATGGCGAAGAAGTCTAAGATCGCTAAGAACGAGCAGCGTAAAGAGATCGTCGCCCGCTACGCGGAGCGTCGTAACGAGCTCAAGGCAATCATCAAGAACCCGGAGACCTCTGACGAGGATCGTCTGGACGCTCAGTTTGAGCTCAACCGTCAGCCGCGCGACGCATCCCCGGTGCGCGTGCGCAACCGTGACTCGCGTGACGGCCGCCCCCGCGGCTACCTCCGCAAGTTCGGTGTTTCCCGTGTCCGTATGCGCGAGATGGCTCACCGCGGTGAGCTGCCTGGCGTCCGTAAGTCTTCGTGGTAAGGAGGACTCAAATTATGAAGCGCAACAATTCGCGTAAGCCGCGCATTGAGCAGTCCCGTCGCCCGAAGAAGAACCCGCTGAAGGCAAAGGGCATCGAGACCGTCGACTACAAGGATATTGAGACCCTGCGTCTGTTTATCTCCGACCGTCACAAGATTCGTTCCCGCCGCGTCACGGGCCTGACCCCGCAGCAGCAGCGCCAGGTCGCTACCGCTGTGAAGAACGCGCGCGAGATGGCTCTTCTGCCGTTCACCACCCGCTAATTAGCCGGTTGACGATGACAGCGTAAGAGTCTTCGGCTCTAAGCACCCGCACTCCCCTCCCCGCGAGGGTTGAGAGCGGGTGTTTTTCTTCTAAAGTAGTGGCGTATCCCAGAAAGGTAGGCAGGGTATGGCGAACTCGGTCGGACGACCACGCAAGCAAAGCCCACGGCGCAAAGGCGCAACCGCCCGCGAAGAAATCCTCGATGCCGCATCCGAACTTTTCACACGCAAAGGCTTCGCAACTACCTCCACTCACGACATTGCTGACGCCGTAGGCATCCGTCAGGCGTCGCTGTACTACCACTTCCCCTCCAAGCGCGACATCTTCCTCACGCTGCTCATGGGGACGCTGCAGCCCTCGCTGGATCTCGCATCAGACTTGGCCAAGACCGACGAAACTGCAGCCGTGAAGCTCTGGGCGCTCGTCGCCGCCGAGACCCGTATCTTGTTGTCCTCGAATTGGAACGTCGGCCGGCTCTACCAATTGCCGGTGTTGGAGTCGGAGGAGTTTGACGAGTACCACGAGGCACGCCAACGCCTGGAGGGTATCTTCCGCGACCTGGCGGCGCAGATCGTTGGCGACGACGACCCCCGCATCGACCTACCGTTCCACATGACGCTCGCCGCCATCGAGATGCGCGACAACACCGGCGTTGCGCCATACCCGCTTGTCGACGACGCCCTGCCCGCCCCCTCCGTCACCATCGCCGATGCCGTTTTGGACGTGCTCCATACGGACCTTCCGGATCGCCGCGCCGAGCGCATGCTCAGCCTCGTCGCGCAGGTATCGCGCGACGAGGACGCTTAGTTTAGAACTTGTCTAAATCCTCGACCGCGACGCGGGCCTCGAACCAATCCCCGTCGTCTCGCTTCACGCCCCAAATCCGGGCCCCTGACGGTGAATCAATCGGGAACACATCCGCATCAGCGGTGATAAGTTCCTTAGTCTTCACATCGCTTTGAGCAACGCGCGGGGAAGTTCGATTGCCGTCGTAGGTAAAGATCGACTCCCCGTCCGAAATCGCGTCGACGAAGTCCAACTTCTTGAGTTCATCCTTACCCAATTCGAGCAGGACTTCTCCAGACTCGGGCTTCAGAACGAGAAGTTTTACTATGCCCTCGGCTCGCGAGGTGAAGATAGCCGTAATAATGCCACCGCTGCGCCGCACCACAGGTACAGAACTGTAGGTTCTGGTTTCCACACTCATTGCTTCGTCTGCCTTGCCACCGCTGACATAGAGGAATTTCACTTTACAAGGCTTCGTTGGCTCATCGATGCAGCGCTCCTGTTCCGCAGTGTCCTTGCCGTACACAAGGGCATCGTCGCCGATACGCCACACGGCTTCGGGTGCGAAACCTTTACGTATCTCAACGTCCTCGCCCGACTCTAGGTTTCGGCGCCTCAAATCCCCATCGTTGCTTGCGTAATACAGCACGGGCTCCCCGCTCTGCGCGAGCACGCGGAAGAAATTATTGGTCTCGATGTGCTCATGCCTTGTTTCTTGGCCAGAGGCGATATCCACCGCAACGACATCGATTTGTTTCTTCGAGCCGGCCTCCGGAATGTTCGCGAGATAGATCTTCTCCGCACTCGCCGCGATAATTTCGGCGGACTTAGCGTCGAGGTTCTTCGAATCCACTTCCGCGAGGGTTGGCTCGTCGAAGGATGCAAAATCGTCGAGGAACGTCGAAAGGCTTACCTTCTCCGTTTGTAGGCCCTGCGTACTCTCCACAGTCTTCACAAAGCTGGCGCCTTTGGTCTTCCCGTCGTCGGCAACCAGCATCATCGTCGTGGTCATACGTTTGTCCTCAGAGCCATCGAACTTCTTCGGGGAGACGTCGTACAACGCTCCCGTGTCCAGATCGAGCGCACGGGTTTCTTTGTCCCAGGATGTGACAGCGAGTTTTGCAGGGACCGCCTGATTGAATGTCGGATTGAACACGTCGAGGTTGTCGATCCCAAGTGACCTTGTTTCTGGCAAGTCACGTGCTGCTTCAGGCGCCGCCTCTAACGGATCGACGGCCATGCGTGCGTTGTTGTTCCACTGTGGCTTAAGGGATTCCGCAGCCGTAGTTGCGTGCTTAGTTGGGTCAAGCACTTCCGTTTCGGTTTCATCCGCGCCGCCACAGGCACTCAGCGAAACTGTCAACAGCCCTGCTCCAAGAAGTGCGATTGCTTTCGTCTTATTCATGTTCAATCTCCTCGTTCTCTCGCCGTGTTAGTCAAAGATGTCGTAGAGCTTCCAGTCGCCGCCATCTCGAGCGAACAGAAACAGTTGGGTATTGACCGATGTCGCATGGACGTCCTTGTTTTTCACCTCCGTGTTGATCCCAACGAGTCGCGCCTCCTTGATCCCACTCAACCCGTAAAGACGGTCGAGGTAGTCGGTATTCTCCGACGCATCGTCACCTTGTTTCTTTGCGACGAGGTCCTTCAGGTCGTAGCTCTCCCCCGCGGCGTACTCGGCATCGTCGGATGATCCGATGCTCGTGTTCTCAAGCTTGTTTTCAAGCAACGCTGCACGGCCAGCAGCGGCATGCTGATTCATCCAGTCGGCCCTATCGTCCTCATCAAGCTGGGCGATTTCGTTGGCGAGCTTCTCAGGTCCGCTCGAGCCCAGCCCAGCGCCAACAAGCTGAGGAACTACCAGCGCAATGACGAGCACACCCGCAACAACAGCAGCAATAGGCCACCAACGCTTCACATCGAACGACTTCTCCGGTGTGTTGTCCCCTTCGCCAGAGCCGGGAACAACGGCTGGTTCGGAAACTTCGGGGGCTTCTGGTGCTTCGGGTGCGGTCGGTGCAGCCGTTGCAGCCGGTGACGCCATGGCGGCCAGCGACCGAAGGCTTTGCACGTTCATGGGCATGCCACTGTCGGCCTTCAAGCGAGAGTCGTACATCTGGCGCTTAGTCGGATCTCCCAGAATCTCCCGAGCCAGACGCAATTCCTCCTCGCCACCAGGGTTGGAAGTGAGACCGCTGTCGAGGCGTTGCGTGAGCTCGTCGACAAGCAGCTCGCTCGAAGCCGACGGATCAAGTTCGAGCGTCTTGTACAGGTTGTAATGCTGCATCCCGGTTTCCTTCTACTGCTCGCTGATGAAGACGGAGGCGTTGTTGCCGCCGGTGCAGCGGAAACCGCCCTGCGCCGGCGAGCAGGACATCATGTAGTACTGGCCGGTCTTCGGGCTCAGGCTACGCAGCGAGGTCGGCGTCTTTCCGTGCTCCGCGTAGTACGCGCGGAAATCATCACCTACGGCACGCGCGAAGCCCTCAGTTGTGACGGACGTTTCCGGCACACCGACCCCGAAGGTACGGTCCTTCCGGTCAGCGTCCGGCTTTGCCGACGACGGCGCCGCCGAGGGCTTTGCGCCGTCAGTCGCAGCCCCACCTGGAGCACGCGTCGACGTTTCCACAACAGTAGAGGTCACCGGCTCTGTGGAACCGCTGGACGATCCGCCAAAGCTCCACGCGGCGAACGCGCCAAGGACCGCCAGGAGGGCAACGGCGAGCACACCAATGATGATGTAGAGCACCCGGTTCGACGACTTCGGCTCTTGCGGGGCGGGCGCCGGCGCGTACTCAGGTTGGCTCCACTGCTGCTGTTCCCAACTTTGCGCCGGGAACTGCTGGGTGGGCATGTCCTGCTGTGGTTGTCCCCACTCGTCGTATTCGGATGGTTTCGGGGTGTATGCCGCCCACTCATCGTTGGGGTTGGCATTTGGGTTCGACATCGTGGAATCTCCAAGCTACGGGGGTGTTTATCCCGCAGTCTATCGTCCAGCCTCCGAACAGTCAGGATTTGGCGAGCCCAATTGCAGCTCGAGCACAGCGTTTGTGAGATCAGTTGCCATCAATTGGGCCGTCGCGTACGTGCCGTCTGCGGGCGAAACTGTCAGCGCGATGCCGTAGCCGTTGTACAGGCCGAGCTGGCGCACGGTGTACTTCCCGTCGTCCCCCGGACCCCAGCCACCTTTGAAGGCAACATCCGGCAAAACCCCCAGACCGTAGCGCTGCTCCGGCACTACCTTGCGCATCATGTCGAGTACCTCGTCGGCCCCCGCCACACAGCGCAGGTTGGAGGCGAACACTGCCTGCTCACGAGTGCCCCATCGCGTTTGACCGAAAGCCGTGAATCCAGGCCTGAGCACAACGGTGTTCATCGGGAGATCTACTCCTGCTTCACGCAGCACTGCTTCTACCTCCGCAGGCTCAACCGTCGCCCACAGTGTTTCTGCTGCGAAGTTGTCTGAGGCGGTAATCGCAGACTCCGCAACCGGAAGTAGCGAAGGGTCTTTGCGAAGCGCAGCGACCGCGATCGGAACCTTCGAAGTTGACCACGCAACCTGCGGATCTTGTTCCGGCGATCCTACTGCGTCCCGGCCGTCAGACACCGCGAGCTCTGCCGTTCCCCCGTATTGAGCAACCACGGCATCGACTGCTGCTTGGAGCTGCGGTTGCAACTGCTCCAGAACAGGCGCGGGGACGGGCGAGGGTGCGAGTGAACTCGGCGTAATTACGTGGGTTGCCGTCACAGTTTCCGTCGCTGGTTCTGAGGCCCGCTCCCCTGCCCCGCACGCGCTGAGCGCAAGCCCAGCGGCGACCAGCGCTGCAGCAAACCTCAGTCGCGGCGTCATATTTAGCAGCGGGCCGTCGGCAGGTCGCCGCGCATTGCTGCGATGCCGTCCGCCAGCTCGTTGAGCATGGCGAAACTACCCTCGTGCCCCTTCGGGCTGTGCGCGGTGATTGCCACCGCGATATCCCCATTCGGCCCCGGGATAAGGCCGAACTGGCGGGCGAGGTGCCCGTTCTCATAGTAGTTCCAGCCGCCCTTGAAGCGTGCACCAGGGATGCGCCCTACACCCCAGCGCTGATAATCGACGACGCGCCCCATCATGTCCAGCACCGGCTCATGCCCCTTCACGCAGCGCAGGCCCGATGCAAACGCCGCCTGGTCGCTGGTGGTCCACAGCGTGCCCATCTGGTATCCCGCGGAGTTGGTGGTCCGCGATCCTGCCTCGGCGATGATGCCGTCGAGTTCCGCGCCCGATACCTGGCCAAACATACGGTGCGCGGCAGGGTTATCGGAGCGGGTCACGGCGACCTCAGCATCCGGGTAGGCTGCCGGGCTCTTGCGCAGCGCACCAATAGCCACCGGGACCTTCATAGTGGAAAATGCCGGCTCCGGGCGGTTATCCCCTGCGGTAATGCCACCGACAGATGCTGTCGCGCGGCCACCATGTCGCGCAACAACGTCGCGCACAAGCTGATCAAGCTGCGCTTGAACCTCCGTGGCACTCTTGCCCGTCGGCTGTCTCTTCGCGGCGGCCGGTGCCGTCAGCGGCAACGGCAGGTGGATGGCTCGCTGCACTTGCGGCGGCAGTTGCTTGTAGGTCTGCACAATGGCCGGGCCTACAACCGGGATCTGATCAATCGCGGAGTAGGTGGGAATGGCCGGCAGGCCCGGAAGCGAAATACCTGCGGTGAGCGCAAGCGCGGCGAGCTTGGAGGACACGGAGGTACTCTCCTTCAGAGGGTTAGTGGGCGAAGTGGCGGGTTCCGGTGAGATACATGGTCACGCCGGCTTCCTTGGCTGCAGCGATGACTTCCTCGTCACGGATGGATCCGCCGGGCTGGACAACGGCCTTCACACCGGCGTCTGCAAGCAACTGGAATCCGTCGGCAAACGGGAAGAACGCGTCGGAGGCTGCCACGGCACCGTTGGTGCGGTTGCGGCCCTCGTCCAGTGTGTTCGCGCGGTCAACGGCCAGCTTGGCCGAATCGACGCGGTTGACCTGGCCCATGCCGATGCCCACCGATGCGCCGTCGTTGGCAATCAGGATGGCGTTGGACTTCACGCAACGCACCGAGCGCCACGCGAACTCAAGATCGGCGAGGGTCTGCTCGTCGGCAGCGTCGCCGGCAACCAACTTCCAGTTGGCGGCTGCGTCGCCGTCGGCCTGGAACTGGTCGCGCTCCTGGACCAGCCAACCACCGGTGATCTGCTTGCGCTCCTCGGTGAGTTGCTCCGGGGTGACCTCCAGCAGGCGCAGGTTTTCCTTCGTGCGCAGCAGCTCGAGTGCTTCCGGCGCGAAAGACGGGGCGATGACCACCTCGGTGAAGATCGGGTGGATCTGCTCTGCAAGCTCAAGGGTGACCTCGCGGTTCGCGGCGATCACGCCGCCGTAAGCAGAGACAGGGTCGCAGGCGTGCGCCTTCTTGTGTGCATCCGCGATGGACTCGTCGGATACTGCGAGACCACACGGATTGGCGTGCTTGATAATCGCGACGCACGGACGGTTGTGATCCCAAGCCGCACGCCATGCGGCGTCAGCGTCCTGGTAGTTGTTGTAGCTCATTGCCTTGCCGCCGTGCTGCTTCGCAGCGGCAATGCCCCAGCCGTCGCTTTCCAGGCGGGCTGCCTGGTGCGGGTTCTCGCCGTAGCGCAGTTCCGTGGTCTGCGCACCAGACGCAGCCTGGGATGCAGCCTGGCTCTCGAGCTGGGAGGCGAGCCAGGAGGACACGGCGGCGTCGTAACGCGCAGTGTGCGTGAACGCCTCGAGGGCGAGCTCGCGGCGCTCGTCGAGCGTAAAGCCACCGTTCTTCACGGCCTCCACAACGTCGGCGTAGCGCTTCGGGGAGGTCACAACCGCGACAGACGGGTGGTTCTTGGCTGCCGCGCGCACCATCGACGGACCACCGATATCGATCTGCTCGACGCACTCGTCAAAGTTGGCACCTGAGGCGACGGTTTCCTCGAACGGGTACAGGTTGACCACGACGAGCGAGAACGGCTCGATGCCCAGCTCCTCAAGCTGCGCCTTGTGGTCGTCCTTACGCAGGTCTGCCAGGATGCCCGAGTGCACGCGCGGGTGCAGCGTCTTCACACGGCCGTCGAGCACCTCCGGGAAACCGGTGACCTCTGCGACCTCGGTCACCGGCACGCCTGCGTCTGCAATGCGCTTCGCGGTGGAACCGGTGGAGACGATTTCTACGCCGGCTTCGCCCAACGCGCGAGCCAGATCCTCCAGCCCCGTCTTGTCGTAGACGCTGATTAGCGCGCGCTTGATTTCCCGCTTCGCGGCATTCGTCATGAGAAAAGGACCTTTCCGTTTACTACTTGAGCGTTATGGAGCAGTTCCACGATCTGCTCGCGCTCGACCTTCTTGATGCGCTCGTGCAGCGTGGAGGTGGTGTCGTCCGGCAGCACCTCAACGGCACGCTGGGCGATGATCTCGCCGCTATCCAGTCCGGAATCGACGTAGTGGACGGTGCAGCCGGTGACCTTCACACCGTATTCCAGAGCATCCCGGACAGCGTGTGCGCCCGGGAATGATGGCAGCAACGACGGGTGCGCGTTGATGGTTCGACCTTCATACTTCTCAAGGAAGGGCTTGCCCAGGATGCGCATGAAGCCCGCCGAAACGACAAGGTCTGGCTTCACGGACGCAAGCGTGGCGGCAAGTTTTTCGTTCCACGCGTTGCGGTTGGTTTCCATTGGCACCACTGCGGTGCGGATACCCGCGTTCTTCGCACGTTGGATCGCTGGGCAAATTTGATCCGCCACCACAATGTCGATGCGGTAGCGACCTTGCGCATTGTCGATCATGGACCGCAGCAACGTACCCGTTCCAGAGACGAGCACAGCAATTGATTTCACTGAATCACTCACGCGAAGCAGTCTAGCTGTCAGTGTTCGCAGGTGTGCGTTGCCTTAGCGCAGCTACCCCCAACACGGTTGCACCGGTGACGGCAACCCATACAAATAGCAGTAGCGCCAGCACCCAAGGGTCCACGCCGATGACCCCATAAGCGCCTGCTTGCCCTGAGGAGAAGACGCCTGCGGCCGCGCCGAATAGGGCGCACCACGTGGCAGTTGCTGCAATAGCAATCAGAGACACTTGCTTTGCGACGAAATACTGCACCAGCACCGCCGCCGGCACCACCAACAGCACCGGCGCCCACGCGGGCACCTCCGCCGGGATCGCACCAAACAGGGGCAGGGGTGGGTACGGGATCTGGACTGCGTCGAAGAGGTTTATCGAACCGGCACCGTAGGTAAAGGACCCGCCGAGCATGACCGACAGCGCCCCGATAGCCGCATTTGGCAGGTACGCCACACAGAGCACGAACAGGCCGATACCGCCGCCCCACCCGAGGGATGGGTACTGGCCGAGCAGTTCGCGAACCTCACCAAAACCTGCAACGAGGAACGCAAGGTAGATCACTGCGGCTGCACTCAGCAGGCGTACAACGATCTTGCCTGCAGCCTCACCTGCATCAACGGTTTCCGCGGGAACCCCCACACGCTTCGCGAGCGCATGCCACACCACGTTGCGGATTCCGATGCAGTAACCAATGAGGTGCAAGATGACCGGGCAAAGCAGCGCGGCCACGGGGTGTGGTGCGGCCACCGGATAGACGGCCGACGCGTCAGCGACCATGAACAACGCGATGCCGCTGAACACCAGCGCAAAGCCGATGACAAGACCAAGCAGCACGAGGAGGTCCAGGATGCTCACTCGTCCCGCCGTAGCCGCACGGATGCGGCGCGCCACGAGTGCGACAACACCGATGGCTGGCAAAAGGGGTACGGCGGCGAGCTCGATGTCGTCGATACGCACTGGCACTCCATGGAAGACGAACCAGCTCTCCCCCACCGCGGCAGGCAGGTAGGTCAGGCGCCAACCTGCGATGAGGATGACGGCAAAGCACACCACAAGCAGCCCGAGCCCGACGACAGCATTCGGCACAGCGACATACGGCAGGTAGTGCTTGATCCGCTCTTCGGTCGTCTCCGGGACCTTTGCGGGGGCAGACCGCTTCTTAATACCGGTGATCTTGCGCTTGGACATGCTGGCGTTGCGCGCGCGGCGCCCGCTTGTCGACGACGCCGGGCGTGGTTTCGGTGTGGTGCTCATCCCCGCCAACTCTGCCACTCCTCACCCCCACTTCTGGGGAAGGACACCCGATCTTCCAATTTGCCCCACCCGTCCGGAGAGTCACACCATTCACATACGACTACACATGACGTGGATGCAACCGGGATGTAACACTGCGAAGACAGCGAACGATTAAGACAATTTTCAGATTCATCTTGCCCCGATGAAACCAATTCGTTACAGTAACCACTCGTAGATAACAGGAAGGTTACGATTCCCCTGCCGGAAACAGCACTAGCAGGGGGAATTCGGGCCAACGGGAAATCTCAAAGAGGGCACATGTTCATTTCGAAGAAGCAGGGCGGCAAGCACCGTAAGCAGACGCCGAACACGGGTCGCGCAGCTGTCGTCGCCGCCGCCACTGGCGCGGTTTCCACCGCCGGCTTCTCCGGCCTCGCCGCAGGCGCTCTCACATCAGACAAGAGCCAAGACGCGGATTACTCCATCCAGCTCGCAGCCGATACCGACGAAATTGCCGGCACCCCAGACAGCGACGCCGCAACCCCGCAGATCCTGGCGATCGCGGAGTACAAGCCGGTTGAGAACCTTACCGACCAGCTCAACAAGGCAGTCCAGCACTCCGACGAGGTCGCTCGCCAAGACGAAGCAGCACGTGCCCCGCTGGTCGTCCGCCCGGCCGACGGCGCTTACACCTCCGGCTTCGGCATGCGCTGGGGTTCGATGCACTCCGGCATCGATATCGCCAACGTGGAAGGCACCCCGATCCGCGCAGTTGCCGATGGCACTGTGATCGACTCCGGCCCGGCCCAGGGCTACGGCCAGTGGATCCGCATCCGCCACGAGGACGGCTCCATTTCCGTCTACGGCCACATGCAGTCTCTGCACGTAGGCGTCGGCGAGCAGGTCCATGCCGGCCAGGACATCGCCGGCATGGGTTCGCTGGGCTTCTCCACCGGCTCGCACCTGCACTTTGAAATCTGGCCGGACGGCGCAACCGCTGTCGACCCGGAGCCTTGGTTGGCCGCACGCGGCATCCAGCTCTAAGCCACACAGACTTCTGCCCCGCTTCGGCGGGGCTTTTTCATTGTTGGGTGTCCAACTTTTCGGAGCATGCGGGGGTACACCATCCACCCCCACAGGCAATTAACATCCGTAACAAATTTCACTTCAGTAACATCGCGCCTGCCTGCAGCGATACCACATAGCTACGCCCAATTAGAACAAACGTGCAGGTCACGCCATTGCTTCGCGGGTGGACACACGTTAAATTGACCTGCTGTGCGCGTAGCCAAAGCTGCGCCGAACCAGACCTGCGTAGAGAAGGTAAAACTGTGAAAACCAGTCGTATGTTCCCCGGTGCCTCCGTGGCAGCCGCTGCAGCATTGGCGCTGACGCTTGTAGCGTCGCCAGCGCACGCACTGACCCTCACTGTCGGTGGCGCACCTATCGGCAACCAGGGCGACGCCTTGGGCGCCCTTGCAAAGGCTGCAGACGCCATCCTGGACAACGGTGCAACCGTGACCGCCGGCGGCTACAAGATCGTGTACGACCCGCGCGCCCTCGATGCGCCGCTGTCGGCCGCGTTCGCTCCTGCCGATGGCACGGACTGGGTCGCACCGCAGCGCGGCCGCACCGCAGATGGCCGCACCGTGGTCATGCCGGCGTCTGGCCGCTACACCTCCGGTTACGGTCCACGCTGGGGCACGTTCCACCGTGGCATCGACATTGCCAACACGGAAGGCACCCCGATCTACGCGGCAATGGACGGCACCGTCACCGCAGCAGGTCCGGCGCAGGGCTTTGGCAACTGGGTCGTGATCAAGCACGACGGTGGCGAAGAGACCGTCTACGGCCACATGCGTTACTACGACGTGCAGGTCGGCCAGCGCGTCAAGGCGGGCCAGAAGATCGCCTCCATCGGCAACGAGGGCTACTCCACGGGCCCGCACCTCCACTTCGAGGTCAAGCCGGACGGTGTGAACCACGCCGACCCCGAGGTCTGGCTGGCCCAGCAGGGTATCCGGATCTAAAGCTTTTCCATCGGCACCCCGCCGATGGTCATCAGCCTGACGGTGCCAGACGACCCGAAATCGATTGTCACCGTCTCCCTCACACCGGAACCTTCCACGGTGAGGACCGTGCCCAACCCGTACTTCGCGTGGTTGACGCGGTCTCCGGCCACTAAGTTCAAATTCTTGTGCACCGTCTGTTTCGGTGCACGGCGCGCAGAGCGCATCTGCGTGCGTGGACGCGAGGGCGAGCCCCACGCATCCGCGTTGAAGGAGCGCTCCGGTTCCAACCTGCGCCAGTCGATGAGGTCCTCCGGGACCTCTGCGAGGAAGCGACTGGCCGGGTTGGTTACCGGAGAGCCCCACGATGAGCGCAGCATCGCACGCGTCAGATATAGCCGCTCGCGGGCGCGCGTAATCCCCACATACGCCAGGCGACGTTCCTCGGCGAGCTCCGCTGGATCCCCCAACGCACGCAGGTGTGGGAACTGTCCGTCCTCCCAGCCGGTAACAAACACCACCGGGAACTCCAGGCCCTTTGCAGTGTGCAACGTCATCAACGTGACCACGCCCTGCTCGTTGTCCGGCAACTGATCCGCATCAGCGACGAGCGAAACCTTCTCCAAAAACGCCTGCAGTGATCCCGGCGCGGGTTCGCCTTCCTGCATAACCTCGTCGATTTCTTCATCGGTCATGTACGCCATCTGGTTCGCAGCGTCCGAGGAGAACTCACGGGCGACAGAGACCAACTCGTTGAGGTTGTCCAGGCGCGCCCCGTCCTGCGGGTCGTTGGAGGCTTCAAGCTCTGCCTTGTAGCCGGTGGCATCAAGCACCTGGGCGACCAGTTGCCCGAGGTCTGGCATGCCGGTGACCTCATTGACCATGTTCGGCATGTCCTGGCGGAGCCCCCTCATCATGTCCACGAAGCGGGTAATGGAGTTCGTGGCGGCCTTGGCCAGCATGTCCACGTTGCCCTCAGTGGCGTCGATAAGCGAACGCCCAAAGCTTTGATTGTTTTGCTCCGAGTGCAGCGCCACCATGGCTTGCGCCTTGTCGCCAATGCCGCGTTTTGGCACGTTGACAATGCGCCGCATGCTCACCGTGTCGTCCGGGTTTTCTAGCACCTTCAGGTAAGCAACGATGTCGCGGATCTCGCGGCGCTCGTAGAAGCGGGTCCCGCCGACTACCTTGTACGGAATACCCGAGCGGATGAAAATGTCTTCCAACGCGCGCGAGGCGTTGTTGGTGCGATACATCACTGCGATATCCGAGTACGGCACGCCGCGATCCGACAGGGCATCGATTTCCGTGGCGATGAAGCGGGCCTCGTCGTGCTCGTTGTCCGCGACATAGCCGACGATCTTCTCCCCCGTGCCGTGGTCAGTCCACAGCTTCTTCGGGCGGCGGCCCTCGTTCTGCGCGATGACAGCGTTCGCGGCACTCAAGATGTTCTGCGTGGAGCGGTAGTTCTGCTCCAGCATGATCGTCTCCGCATCGGTGTAGTCGCGCTCGAACTCCTCGATGTTGCGGATCGTCGCGCCACGGAAGGCGTAAATGGACTGGTCAGAATCGCCCACCACCGCCAGCTCGGGCGCGTCGGGGCCGTCGCCCACCAGGGTGTGGATGAGTTCGTATTGAGCGTGGTTGGTGTCCTGATATTCGTCGACAAGCACATGCCTGAAGCGACGCCGGTAGTACTCCGTGACCTGCGGATGCGTCTTGAAGATGCGGACTACCTCGCCGATCAGATCGTCGAAATCGAGCGCGTTGGATTGACGCAGGCGGCGCTGATATTCCGCGAACACGTTCGCCACCGTGGTCTCGAACGGGTTGTGGGTGCGTTGCGCCTGTGCTTGCGCCTGGTCCGGATCCACCAACTCGTTTTTCAGATTCGAAATCGCGTTGGCCAGCACGCGCGGCGAGAACTTCTTCAGATCCAAGTTCATGTCTTTGCCGATCATGCCGAGCAGTCGACGTGAATCGTCCGAATCATAAATAGTGAAGTTGGTATTCAACCCCGGCACCAACTGCGCCTGCTGGCGCAAAATACGCACGCACACCGAGTGGAACGTGGCCACCCACATGCGTTCCGCCTCAGGTCCGACGAGTTGGCCGACGCGCTCCTTCATCTCCGCTGCGGCCTTATTAGTAAAGGTGATGGCAAGGATCTGCCACGGCGCTACCCCACGGTTTTGCAGCAAATAGGCAATACGGCGGGTCAGCACCGCAGTTTTGCCGGAACCAGCGCCGGCGACGATAAGCAGCGGGCTACCTTCGTGCACGACGGCCGCCTGTTGCTGCGGGTTCAGGCCAAGGGTCACATCAGTCATGGCAGTCACTGTACTAACGCCGCCGACACGACCCTGACCGTGTGTTCGAACTGGCATAATCTACTGCCATGAGTGAGCTAGAAATCCGCATGCCATCCGGCACCGACGATCCCCTTTCGGACGCGGAGATCCAGGAATACCGCAAGGAAATCGACCGACTTGACCGCGTCATCCTCGACGCAGTGAAGCGCCGCAGCCAGATTTCCGCCGCGATTGGTAAGACACGCATGGGCTCGGGCGGCACGCGTCTTGTCCACACTCGCGAGGTGGCCATCATTAACCAGTTCCAGGACGAGTTGGGCGAGGAAGGCCCCGGCCTGGCACAGATCCTGCTGCGGCTCGGCCGGGGCAAGTTGGGTTAACGCACTTGGGGCTAGCGCTCCGGACGGCTAGTCCTGCTCGGTGGAATCGAGCACGACCTCAAATTCCAGCAGTTCAGCAGACTGTGACACCGGCTTGCGCGGGGCCTCACCGTTATCGCCGCCCTTGTCGCTTTCAGCGTGCCCGGCGCGGCCTGCGCCTTCCCACCAGGCGTTGTAGGACTCCTCGTCGGCCCAGCGGGTGACCACGAAGTAGCGCTCCTCCCCCTTGACCGGGCGCAGAAGCTGGAAGCCTTCGAAGCCGGGCTGGGAGTCGATGGCGTGCTTGCGGGCAGCGAAGCGGCGCTCGAGTTCCTCGCCGGCGCCTTCGGGGACAGTAATCGCGTTGATCTTGACGATGCTCATGGGCGCCATTATCCAGATTTGCCGGGTGGTGGGGTGTTACCCGGAAGGCACGACAGGTTTTGACTACCGTAGTTTGCATTGAACGCTGGAGATGATCACCGCCGCCTGGGAGGCTGCAATGCACGACATTACGTCCGCACCGAGCTGGAAAAAGCTCGAAAAACTCCATGCTGAAACGTCTCGCACGACGCTGCGTGATCTGTTTCGGGCCGACGCGCAGCGCGCCGAGCGCTTCACTTTCGACGCCGCCGGTTTGCACGTGGATCTGTCGAAGAACCTGTTCAACGGGCGTGTCATGGAGGCGCTGATTGCACTTGCCGACGACGCCGACCTGACCGAACGCATCACTGCAATGTTTTCGGGCGAGCACCTCAACACCACCGAGGACCGGGCTGTGCTGCACACCGCGCTGCGCGCCCCGGCGGATCGGGCGCTGATCGTCGACGGCCAGGATGTCACCGCTGACGTGCACGATGTGCTGGAGCGCATGAGTGCGTTTGCGGAGTCGGTGCGCTCTGGCGATTGGCTCGGCCACACGGGCAAGCCGATTACCAAGGTGGTCAACATCGGCATCGGCGGCTCCGACCTGGGGCCAGCCATGGCTGCTCAGGCGTTGCGTACCTACGCGGATGCTGGGGTGAGCGCGGAGTTCGTCTCCAACGTGGATCCGGCCGATATGACCCGGGTGCTCGCTGACGCTGACCCGGAGCAGACGCTGTTTATCGTCGCCTCCAAAACGTTTACTACGCAGGAAACCCTGTCTAACGCGCATGCGGCGAAGCGCTGGCTGCTCGAGACTTTCGATGGCGACGACACCGCGATTGCAAAGCACTTCGTAGCCGTCTCTACCAATGTGGAGAAGGTCGCCGAGTTCGGCATTGACACGGACAACATGTTCGGCTTCTGGGACTGGGTTGGCGGGCGCTACTCGGTGGATTCCGCGATCGGCCTGTCGCTGATGGTGGTCATCGGCCCGGAGCGTTTCCGCGAGTTCCTCGCCGGGTTCCACGCGATGGATGAGCACTTCCGCACCACCGATTTCGAGCGCAACGTGCCTGTACTCATGGGGCTGCTCAACGTGTGGTACCGCAACTTCTACCAGGCCCAGACCCATGCGGTGTTGCCGTACGCGCAGGACCTCGCCCGCTTCCCGGCGTATCTGCAGCAGTTGACCATGGAGTCCAACGGCAAGCGCACGCGTATCGACGGCACCCCGGTCACCTATGACACCGGCGAAATCTTCTTCGGCGAGCCCGGCACCAACGGCCAACACGCCTTTTTCCAATTGATCCACCAGGGCACCACACTGATTCCGGCGGACTTCATCGGCTTTGCCAAACCACGCGCTGATCTGCCCACCGCCACCGGCGAAGGCTCCATGCACGACCTGCTCATGGGTAATTTCTTCGCGCAGACGAAGGTGCTGGCGTTTGGCAAAACCCAGCAGGAAATCGAAGCAGAAGGTGTCCCGCATGCACTTGCGCCGCACAAGGTTATGCCTGGCAACCGCCCCACCACCACGATCCTGGCGGAGGAACTCTCCCCGCACTCCCTCGGCGCGTTGATTGCGTTGTACGAGCACATCGTGTTCGTGGAGGCCGCCATCTGGGGCATCAACGCCTTCGACCAGTGGGGCGTGGAGTTGGGCAAGGCTCAGGCCAATGACCTCGCCGCTGCCGTTGCGGGCGAGGAAGAGCCCGCCTCCGGCGACCAATCCACCGACAACCTCATCACCTGGTACAGGGAGCACCGCTAATGGGCGACGCCATCTCATCCGAGTCCTACACGCCACGCCAGCGCACCACGTACCGCCGTCGGCTCGAGGATGAGCTGGAGCGCTTCGACCGGCACCTCCAGGGCGCCGAGTTCGTCGATCACGGCACGATCGGGCTGGAGTTGGAGCTCAATCTTGTCGACGACACCATGCTCCCCCACCCCAACAACCAAGCCGTGCTCGCGCTGCTTGATAGCGAGTACCAGGCCGAAATCGGCGCTTACAACGTGGAGATGAACCACCCACCCTTGGATATTCAAGGCCAGGGGCTAGCGGAGTTGGCTGGTGGCGTCGAGAAGCGACTTGCCCGCGTGCGCGAGGCAGCAAAGCGGGCCGGGTCGCACCTGGCAATGATCGGCACCCTGCCCACGATGACCTCGCAGCTTCTCGATAGCGACGAGTGGATGACGCCAGAGAATCGCTACGCCGGACTGAACAACTCGATCCTGGAATCGCGCGGTGAACTGGTCAAAATCGACCTGCGGGGCGAGGAGAAATACACCCACTACTTTGAGACCATCGCCCCCGAATCCACCTGCACATCCATGCAGCTACACCTCCAGGTGGCACCAGACCGGTTCGCGGAAGCGTGGAACGCTTCCCAAGCCATCGCGGGTGTGCAGGTCGCGCTCTCAGCAAACTCACCGCTGTTCCTCGGCCACAAGGTGTGGCACGAGTCGCGCATCCCGGTGTTCAAACAGTCCATCGATACACGCACCAAAGAACTGATCAACCAAGGCGTGCGCCCGCGTGTGTGGTTCGGCGAACGCTGGATCACCAGCGTCTTCGACCTGTTTGAAGAAAACGTGCGCTACTTCTCCCCGCTGCTGCCCGAAGGCCGCGCCGACGCAGGCACCCCGTTCATGAACGGCGACAACCCTGGCCTGCACTACCTCAACCTGCACAACGGCACGATCTGGCGCTGGAACCGGCCCATCTACGATCCGGCGGGCGAACTCAGCCACATCCGCGTGGAAAACCGCCTGCTTCCCGCTGGCCCGACCGTCAAGGACATCGTTGCCGACGCTGCGCTCTACTACGGCCTGGTCAAAGCCCTAAGCAACCAGACCCGACCTGTGTGGTCGCGCCTCACCTTCGACGCCGCAAACCGTAACTTCCTCGCCGGCGCCAAGCACGGCATCAACGCCGAGATGGAATGGCCGACGTTGGGTTCGGTTCCGGTACGTGAGCTCGTCGAGAAGCATCTGCTCGACCTCGCCTACGAAGGCCTGCGAGCCCTTGACGTGGACCAATCCTGCGCAGACGAATACCTCGGCATCATCGAGGGCCGCGTGCGCACCGGCCAAAACGGGGCGACCTGGCAACTCGACGCCCTGAGCCGCGTCGCCGCCGGATCCAAACCCGCCACAAGCGAACGCGCCGAAGGCCTCGCCCGGGTTTTACGGCAGTACATCAAAAACTCCCAGGCAGACGCGCCGGTGCACACTTGGAAGCTTGAGGTCGAATAAGGCAAGATAGGCCCAATGCAGAGCATCATCGACTGGATCGTCGGCCTTATGGAAACCCTTGGCGCCCCCGGTGTCGGCATTGCGATCCTCTTGGAGAACCTCTTCCCACCCATTCCGTCCGAGGTCGTACTGCCGCTGGCAGGCTTCACCGTCGCGCAGGGCTCTTTGAACATGGTCAGCGTGTTCATCTGGTCCGTGCTTGGCTCCGTCGTCGGCGCATACGTGCTGTACGGCATCGGCGCCTGGCTCGGCTTGGAGCGCCTGCGCAAGATCGCCGATTGGATGTGGCTCGTGCGCGCCTCCGACGTGGACGCATCGATGGATTTCTTCAACAAATACGGCAAGCCCAGCGTGTTCATCGGTCGCCTCATCCCGGGTGCGCGGTCGCTGATCTCCATCCCGGCGGGCCTGGGCAACATGAACCTTCTCACCTTCGGCCTGTGGACCACGCTTGGCTCCGGCATCTGGAACGCCATCCTGATCTACCTGGGCTACATCCTCGGCGACAACTGGGAAAAAGCCACCGAGTACGCCGACACCTACTCCAACGTTATCTACGTCGTGCTCATCCTGATCATCCTCGGATTCCTGGTGTTCTTCATCCGCCGCGCGCTCAGCGACTGGGAGGCGAAAAAGGCTGACACTGCGGACACCACCAAATAACCCGCTCGAGGGCGACCGATCACGAAAGTGACGGTCGCCCTCTCCCCTTTAAGAAACCTTCTCGCCTTGCGCCCAATACGAAGCAACATCGGGAAGTTCATCGACCGCGAAGTATCGGGAGTGCGTAACCTTCAAGTCTTCTAAGGACGGCGCCCCGATCACAACAATCTCGACATCTGGATTGTCGTTGGCCTGTTCCTCTTCAAGCCGCTGCAGGATCGCATCACGCACATCCACATACTCTTTCATCCGAAGCTGACCGGTCTTGCGGTTGAACACCATAAGGAAGTGCTTCATCGTCTCCCCCTCACTCTTCTACCTCGTACGAACTGAGACGTTGCGATAGGGCTCGCAAAGATTCAATGAGGCTCAGAATACTCGAGGCATGCTGACTCGTAGCAGTCTCCGAGTACGACAATGCTCGAAAAGCTTCCGCCCGCAATTCATGCAGCCTCGAGTTCAATGGCAGACCCATCGGGATATTCGCTAACTGCTTCATCGAGTTCGAACTACTCCGACGCGTCGCTGCACGTTGCCGTTCCATATGGTGAATATCACGCGCAATCGCAACTAGCGCATCAAAAACCCTGGCTAGCTCTTTATTCCCTGGCCGCGCATCGCTTTCGTATCGGATCTTTCGCCCAGTTTTGTCCGCTAACTTTTCAAAGGTGTTCGCCCACTCCGACTGGAGCAAGGTCCGCATTTGGAGTTCGACATTACCCGCAGCCGACTGAAACACCAGATGAATAGCCCGGTAACCCCCGGGCTGCGCACGGGCGATATAGTCACGCTCAATCACACGATGCCCCTCTGCCCGCAGCACCTGCTGCAGCTCCCATGAGAGGTGGCGCAAATCGTCGTGCAACACGTTGGCCGTAATTCGAGCCCCGGCGAAATCCCACATCCGGCCGAGTTGAACCTTCTTCGTTTTGTCCTCATACGACCGTCTGATTTTGTCACCAATAGTCGCCTGCGATTTCACTCGATACGCACTGACAACGTCCGGACTTTGGTTTTCCTGGCCAAAAAGATCCTGCGCAAAACCTGCACAGGCAGCAGCAGTCCGTCGAGCTAACTCGTCGTGCCAGATAATCATCTCCGCGGCTTCCGCAGGAACACTGGCACTACCAGCGAAATACTCCCCGAGCCGGTCGATTTCTCGCTTACCCCACGGACGTTTTTCTCTCAAAAATTCAAAGTCCATATCTCGCCCCCCCTTTCCAGAAATGGAATATATCAGGGCTCCGGCTGACACCGCGGACACCACCAAATAACCCGCTCGAGGTCGCCGTCGCCGCCGAGAAATCCCTTCTCAATGAGCGTGCCGCAGCGCCTACACGGCTTGTTGTTGCGGCCGAACACATAACTCGTCTCCCCCGCCCGCTTGATCCCAGTGGTCACGCGGACGGGGGCGTCTTTATTCGCCCACATCAGCCGTCGCGCAAGACGCACATGCTTTTCGACGTCCACCTCCCCCACCCGTTCCCTCGGGTGGGTACCCGCGAGGAAGTTGATCTCCGCGCGGTACTCATTGCCAATGCCGGCAAGATTGCGCTGATCCAGCAGCGCACGTCCGATTTCGAGGTCCGGCTGTGCCTCGATGCGCCTGACCGCCTCCGCCATGTCGAAATCCGGATCGAGCAGGTCCGGACCGAGATACCCCATCTCCTGCTCGTATTGGCGGGCTGGGAACACCCGAACGAGGCCGAGCCAAAAGCCGACGAGTTCGATGTCGGGCTGGGGGTCGTCGCTAAGCGAAAGCACCACGCGAGCCGCATGAGCGGGCTTCTTCCAGCGTGTTCCGGCGCGATGCATCGACCACGTGCCCTCCATTTTGAGGTGCGTGTGCAGGATCTGCGCCTGGTGGCCATCTTTTTTGAATTCCATGAACAGGTGCTTGCCGCGGGGCCAAACGCGCTCGCAGATCATACCCGTGAAATCGACGGTGGCATAGCTGGGAACGCGGATGGAGGTGGCTGTGACCTCGCGACATTGCATCCATTGCAGGCGCTTGGACAGCTGATAGACGGAGTCACCTTCGGGCATAGTGGGGCCCATGTTCCGCTTTTTACGCAACATTTTCAACAGTGTGGTCAATGCCGGGCCGACCCCGGAGGAGTCGCTCGTCGGCTTCTTCCCCGACATGGACGCCGCAATCGAGTGGGCGCGCGGGGTGCTCGCGGAGACCGGCACCGACCCAGAGGCCGAGTATGTGCGCGCGGTGAAGGACGTGCGCGAGGCGAATCCGCGACTCGGACTTGCGGCGGCAGCGCACCTGGTTAAGCAGTTGCAATAGAACGGGTGTTCGAACGTTTGATTGCCACATCGAGCGCGTTGATAGATTGACCCTCAACTACTTGAAGGAGGGGACATGAACAACGTATCTCGGCTCGTTGACCAAGTCGTAGACAGCCTGACGCAATTGCGTCTGCTTTTCGACGACCCCACGTCCCTCCCCTTCACCACCATCGCCCGCGACATCGCACGCCTCGAACAAGCTATGGATAAGAAGGCCTACGTCGACGCCTCCTTCGCCCACGCCTGTGTCCTCGCCGATGCCGGCAAACTCGTCGGCGCGAACTACCCGGACGCCTACCTCATGGAAAAGTTGGGCATCTCCAAGGGCGAGGCCTACAACCGGCTCGCCCGAGCCAAAGCCATGTTCGCGCCACCCCCGCCACCCGAGCCCGACCTGGACGATTTCCTCGGGGACCTGTTTGGCGCCGGCGATGAACCGACCGACGAGGAGCGCGCCGCCGCCGAAGAAGCCGCCCGCAAGGCCGCCGACGAGGAAGCCGAGCGTCGCCGCAAAGACCAGGAGGACGCCCGCCGTCGCGCCGGCGAGGTCCCCGCCGCCAAGCAGGACATCATCCGGCGAGAACTCGACAAACTGCTCAAGGCCGCCGAGGGCGAACGCATGAGCATCTACGCCCGCGCCATGGAGGAAGCGAAGACACGCAGCGAAAAGGACCTGCGGCTGTTTGTGAAGCGCCTCGTGGACAAGGCGAACAAGCCACACGCAAAGAAGAACCCCAACGCTGGCTTTGAAAAGCGCGAGGCCACCCTGGGCAAGGAAAACTCCGACGGCACCTACGACGTGCGCCTTCACATGACCGCAGGCGACTACGCCCTCTACAAAGCACTCACCGACAAGGGGCTCGCACCAAACTCCAACATCCCGGCTGAACACCAGCAGGACCGCGACCCCCGCACCCGAGGCCAGCGCCGCTACGACCAGTTCATGGCCATCATGCGCCAATACGAGCACGGCGAGCAGGCCGCCAACGGCGGCGCGGCCTCCGTGGTGGTGTCGGTGACGCTGGACGATCTTGCCGACGCCGACGCCACCACCCTGTTCCAAACCAACGTCGGCGTGGAGCTCAACGCCTTCGACCTCGTGCGCCTCGGCATGGACGGCACCTCCGACTTCTTACTCACCGTCGACGGCCTCACCGGAGTGCCGCTGCACCTGGGCAGGTCGAAACGGCTCGCGTCTGTTGCGCAACGCATCGCCATGTTCGCCATCCAAGGCGTGTGCTCATGGGCCGGCTGCACCACCGCCATGAGCGAGTGCGAAGCCCACCACATCATCTCCTGGCTGCGGTACGGCGGCACCGACATCACCAACCTCACCGGCCTGTGCCCCACCCATCACCGGTGCAACAATGACCACCGGGACGGCTCCTTTAACAAGGGCTACATGGATTACGACCCCACAACCGGCACCGCCGTGCTGGTCAAGGCCGACGGCACCCGTCACGTAAACACCACAGACCCCGCCATGCACTCGGCGGTCAACCGAATCCGGGCGAAACGGACCGGGGCGGCGGGGCAACCGCCGGGGACCACCCACCGGCCGGTACCCCGCGTGCCGCTACGGCCCTAAAGCCTGGACCCTAGTCGTCAAAGGTGAGCCCATCCGCTGGGCCACCCAAATCAGGCCTGCCGTCGGCCTCCCCTGCACCGTCTAGCTCTCCCAGCGCCTCCGTTATGCTGCGCCCGCGCCGCTTCGGGGGTGCCGAGGCACGCCCTCCGATCTTCGCCCCCTTGTGGGTCGCCGTCGCCCCGTACTCCTTCAGCGAAAAGGCAGTCCCGCCATCGAGCTTCTCCACGGCCAGCGGCCGCATCCGGCCCGCCCGCACCGCGGCCGCCAGGGCATCGACAACCAACGGCATCGGGTCCCCTACCCCGTCAGGGAAGTATTCGAAGAACGTCGTCATGGTTTTCCCGCCGCGGGTGATGTGGGCGGCTAAGAGGCCGTCGACAAGCACCACCATGGCACCGGCCGCACGGGTCGGCCCCTGCGCCGGCCACGGCAGAGCCGCCCCGTACGAGTTCGCCGGGTCGGTGGCAGCCAGCACGTGCACCTGCGGATCGCGCGCACCGGAGGGCCAGCCCACCACGTCGTCGGTGTCCTGGTGCCCGCGCAGCCGATCGATGGTGGCCGGGGTAGAAAACTGCGAGGCCCCAAGCCCCTCCACCAGGTAGCCGCGCATCGCCTTGCCACTTTCTTCAAACCCAGACAAGGTCTTGTAGGCCAGCGCGAACCCGCCCAGGATTTCCTCGGCCACCACGGAGCCGCGGGTGACCACCCCGTAGCGGTCCAGCAGCGACTCCCCTAAAGCCACCGAGCGACGCGTGGGGTCGCTATCAGGCGTGGGCGTGAGCGACCAACGGCCCACCATGTCGGGCGGGACCGTCGACGCGAACGAGGTCCGCCCCGAGCGCACCCTGCTTCGCTGCGGTCGCCGGCGCGCCCGGTGCGCCGTCTTCCCACCCGCCAACCGGGCCCGGATCGGAGCAAACGAATCCGGCGCGAGGAAGCCGGCCTCCACCAGGTCCCACATGGCTTCGCGCAGCTCCTCGGTGGTGGTCGAGGGTTCAAGCAGATCGCCGAACAGGAACCCGCCGCCGCGGCGCACCTTTTCCATCACCTGGGATTGGGTCAGCGACAGCAGTGGCTCCTCGACCTGCGGCATGAGTTGGGCCGCGTAGTCGGCGGGCAGCAGCATGATCCACGGGTCACGCGCCCCTGCCTTGCCGGCGCCGACGATAGCAACCTCGCCGTTGGCAGTGAGCTCGTCGAGCATCACCGGCGAGTAGTCGCCCACGCGCGACGGGAAAATATGTGATTCCCAGGCGCTTGCGGGCAGGCGCACCCCGGCGAGCTGCTCGATCACCGAGTAAACCCCGTCGGCGCCCCGCAGCGCGGGCGTGACCCCCACCGGAGCGACGTTTGACCACGAAGGCAGAAAACGCCCATACGCAGACTGCGACACGGGCCGGGTCTGGGCGCGCGCCGCCGCCAGCGAGCGCGACCGGATGATGCGCAGCACCTCGGCGGCGACGTACTCCTGCTCCTCTACCCCCTGCCGGTAGCGGCCCTCGATGACCTTTTCTTTGTCCACCAGCGGCATCAGCGCTGCATGCGCCGCACCGACGGCCAGCCCGAACGCGTCCGCAAGGTCGCGCAACACAAAGGGCCCGCGGGTGCGCACCCAACGCCCCACCAGTTGCGCCAACGCATCCGGGATGGTCTGCACCTGGGCGGGGACGCCGGGCGGGACGGGCACGCCGAGGCCGTCGCGAAGCAAGGGCGCGTCCAGCACCTGGGCGACGTGCTCGCGCCCGCCGATGCGCACCAGCATCATGCGTGCCCCCAGGGACTGCTCCAGGGAGGTCAGGGGAACCGAGGTGTAGGTGGGCAGGTCGTCGATAGGCACGGGCCCCACGATGCGCAGGGTGTCGGCGAACTGCTCGGAAGTCTCCGCGCGGCCCACCCGGCGCAGCGAGGCGTCGACCTCCGCGATGATGTCGGCATCCAGCAGCTCGCGCAACTCCACGGTGCCCAGCAGTTTGGCCAGCAGGGACGGGTCCAAGGACAGCGCCGCGGCCCGCTTCTCGGCCAGCGGGGTGTCGCCCTCGTACATGAACGCGCCGGTGTAGTTGAACAGCAGCGAGGAAGCGAACGGGCTCGGCTGGTCGGTGGTCACCTCGGCGATGCGCACCCGGCGGGTATTGATGTCGCGCATCACCTCCTGCAGCGCCGGCAGGTCGTAGACGTCCTGGAGGCACTCGCGCACCGTCTCCAGGATGATCGGAAACGACGGGTAATTCCGGGCCACATCCAACAGCTGCTCGGCGCGCTGGCGCTGCTGCCACAGGGGTGCCCGCTTGCCGGGATTGCGGCGCGGCAACAGCAGAGCACGGGCGGCGCACTCGCGGAACCGGGAGGCGAACAGGGCGGAATTGCCCACCTGTTCGGTGACGATGTCCGCGATCTCGTCGGCGTCGAACTGGAAGATCGCCCCGTCGGGCTCCCTCTCCCCTTGCGGCAGGCGAAGCACGATGCCGTCGTCGCCCGCCACCGCCTGGGCATCCATCCCGGTTTCCTGGGCGACCCGCCACCCGGTGGCCAGGGCCCACGCCGCGTTGACACCCTTGCCAAACGGGGTGTGCAGCACGACGCGCCAGTCGCCTAACTCGTCGGTGAAGCGCTCCAGCACGAGGGTTTTCTCGTCGGGGAGGATGCCGGTGGCCTCCTCCTGCTCGTCGAGGTATTGCAGCAGGTTGGCCCGGGCGCGCTCGTCCAAGCTTTCGTCCAAAGCATTTCTTGCTTCTCGACGAAACGCCCCCACCGCCTTACCCAACTCATACGGCCTACCCAGCCCGTCGCCTGTCCAGAACGGCAGGCGCCCGGTGTGGCCCGGCGCGGGTGAGACCTGCACCTGGTCGCGGGTGATGTTTTCGATGCGCCACGAGGAGGCGCCGAGGGTGAACACGTCGCCGACGCGGGACTCGTAGACCATCTCCTCGTCGAGCTCGCCGACGCGGCGGGGTGCTTTGTCCCCTTCTTGCGAGCCTGCGAGCAAGAACACGCCGAACATGCCGCGGTCCGGGATGGTGCCCGCGTTGGTCACCGCGACCCGCTGGGCGCCGGGGCGGGCCTTCAAGACATTGCCTTCGAGGATGGCGCGGGGCCGCAGCTCGGCGAAGTCGGTGGACGGATAGACACCGATGACCAGGTCGATGACGGAGTCGAACACCTCGCGGGCAAGGTCACGGTACGGCCAGGCGCGGCGCACGGTGTCGTACCACTCGTCCACATCCAGGTCCTCCACCGCGACCGCCGCCACAGTCTGCTGCGCGAGCACGTCCAAGGGGCTTCGCGGGGTGTGCAGCTCCTCGATCAGCCCTTGGCGCATCCGGGGCACCGTCACCGCAGTTTGCACCAGGTCGGAGCGGTGCTTCGGGTAGAACGTGCCCTCCGAAACCGCCCCCACGGTGTGCCCGGCGCGGCCCACGCGCTGCAGTCCGGAGGCCACCGACGGCGGGGATTCCACCTGGATGACCAGGTCCACCGCACCCATGTCGATGCCCAGCTCCAGCGAGGAGGTGGACACCACCGCACGCAGGGTGCCCTCTTTCAGCATGGTTTCGGTCAAGGCGCGCTCGTCCTTGGACACGCTGCCGTGGTGGGCGCGCGCAATCACGGTCGCGGCGTGGCCGGCAGTATCCACCGACTTCATCAGCTGCGCCGGCGGGCGGCGGGTCTGCGGGGAGAGCGCCTCCGGGTCGTGCTCCTTCGCCCAGAGTTCGTTTAACTGGCTGGTCAGGCGCTCCGCGGTGCGGCGGGAGTTGACGAAAACGATGGTGGACCGATGCGCCATGACTTCGTCGTAAATCGCGCGCTCGATGTGGGGCCAGATGGAGTTGGTAGCACCGGGCGGCGGGGCGTCCAGGGCGTCGTCCACGGCGTCGTCGAGAATCGCATCGCCGATGGTGGAGGCGTCCTCGGGAACGGGCAGGTCGCTCATGTCGTCGACAGGCACGCGCACGTCTAGCTGCCAGCGCTTCTCCCCCGGCGGGTTGATAATCGTCGTCTTGGGGCCCAAAAAGTTGGCCACCGCCTCGATCGGGCGCACCGTGGCGGACAAACCGATGCGCTGGAAGTCCCCGGCGAGGCGGCGCAGGCGCTCCAGCGAAAGCGCGAGGTGCACGCCGCGCTTGGTGCCGGCCAGGGCGTGGATTTCGTCGACAATGACCGTGTCCACCGTCCTCAACATGCCCGCCGCCTTGGACGTGAGCATGAGATAGAGCGACTCCGGCGTGGTAATCAAAATGTCCGGTGGCTTTCGCACCTGCCGGTTGCGTTCCGCCTGCGGAGTATCGCCCGAGCGCACCCCCACCGAAATGTCCGGCATGTCGCGGCCCAAACGCTGCGCCACCCGCGCAATGCCAGCCAGGGGTGCGCGGAGGTTGTTCTCCACATCCACGCCGAGGGCCTTCAGCGGCGAAATATAAAGGACGCGCACGCCGCCGTGGGTGGAGGTGTTCGCCCCATCGATGGGCAGCGCCTGCTGGCCGGCCCGCTCCACCAGGGAGTTCAGCGCCCACAGAAACGCCGCCAGCGTCTTGCCGGAGCCGGTGGGTGCGACGACGAGGGCGTTTTCGTCGTCAGAAATCGCGCGCCACGCCTGCTCCTGCACCGCCGTGGGCGCTGCGAAGACATCCTGGAACCACCCCGCCACCTGCGGGTGAAAGCGGTCCAAGATCAAGCCAGTCATTTCGCCAACCTTAGCGGTAGAGTCGGGCACATGACTGCTGAGTACTCCGACTCCCGGCTGACCAACCTGATTGCGGAAGGCACGGGTGAAATCCTCAAAGGCATCCGTGGGGTGGGCCTGCTGCGTGGCCGCGAACTCGGCGAGACCGGCGACGACCTCGCCCAGGACTGGATCGAACGGGTCTTGAGCCAGCACCGCCCCAACGACGGGTTCCTCTCTGAGGAAGCGTCCGATAACCCCACGCGCCTGAGCAAGGACCGGGTGTGGATCGTCGACCCGCTCGACGGCACCAAAGAGTTTGCCACCGGCCGGCAGGACTGGGCGGTGCATGTGGCGCTCGTCGAAAATGGGGTGCCCACCCACGCCGCCGTCGGGCTGCCGGACCTTGGCGTGGTGTTTAAGTCCTCCGACGTGCGCCACGTCTCAGGGCCGTTCGCCGGCAAGGTGGCCATGTCGCGCAACCGCCCGCCCGCCGTCGCCCGCTACGTCGCGGACGCCATCGGCTTCGAAACCGAACAGATCGGCTCCGCCGGCGCCAAAGCCATGCACGTGCTGCTCGGCGACTACGACGCCTACGTCCACGCCGGCGGCCAATACGAATGGGACCAGGCCGCACCCGTAGGGGTCTCGCTTGCGGCGGGCCTGCACGCATCGCGACTCGACGGCTCCCCGCTTCGCTATAATAACGAAGACACCTATATTCCAGACATGCTTATTTGTCGCCCGGAGATTGCCGACGACATTTTGGAAGCCGCCGCCCGCTACCACGACGAACACGGCTCGTTCGAAGGAGTACTGAAGTAACCAATGGTCAAGACCCCATACGAGGACCTGCTGCGCGACGTGCTGGAAAACGGCACCGCGAAAGGTGACCGCACCGGCACCGGCACCCGCAGCGTGTTTGGCCGCCAGATCCGCTACGACCTCTCCGAGTCGTTCCCGCTGCTGACCACCAAGAAGGTCTTCTTCAAGGGTGTCGTCGGCGAACTGTTGTGGTTTTTGCGCGGCGATTCCAACGTGCGCTGGCTGCAGGACAATGGCATCCGCATCTGGAACGAGTGGGCCGACGCCGACGGTGAGTTGGGTCCGGTCTATGGCGTGCAGTGGCGCTCCTGGCCAACCCCGGACGGTGGCCACGTCGACCAGATCGCCGAAGCGCTGGAGACGCTGAAGAAAAACCCGGATTCGCGCCGCAACCTGGTGTCTGCCTGGAACGTGTCCGAACTGGACAAGATGGCGCTCATGCCGTGCCACCTGATGTTCCAGCTCTACGTCGCCGATGGCCGCCTGTCCATGCAGGTCTACCAGCGCTCCGCCGACATGTTCCTGGGCGTGCCGTTCAACATCGCCTCCTACGCACTGCTGACCCACATGTTCGCCCAGCAGGCGGGCCTTGAGGTCGGCGAGCTGATCTGGACGGGCGGCGACTGCCACATCTACAACAACCACCTTGAGCAGGTGCGCGAGCAGCTCTCCCGCGACGCCCGCGAGTATCCGCAGCTCAAACTGCGCAAGGCTGCATCCCTGTTCGACTACGACTTCGACGACATCGAGGTCGTCGGCTACGACCCACACCCCACCATCAAGGCGGAGGTGTCGGTCTAATGCAGGGCGCGATGTTGGGTGCGATCTGGGCGCAAAGCGTCGACGGCATCATCGGCGACGGCGAGGACATACCCTGGCACGTGCCCGAAGACCTCAAGCATTTCAAGGACACCACCAGCGGGCACCCGATCATCATGGGGCGGCGCACCTGGGAGTCGCTGCCGGTCAAGCCGCTGCCGAACCGCAAGAACATCGTGTTGTCCTCGCGCGAGGCAGGCGCCTGGTCGCGCGGGGCGTCGGTCGTCGCCGACATCCCGGACCTCGAGGGCGATGCCTGGATCCTCGGCGGCGCCCAAATCTACGCCGCCACCCTCGACGAGGTCGACGTCATCGAACGCACGCTTATCGACATCCACCCCGACGTCCCCGATGCCAAAGCCGTCTACGCCCCGCGTATCGACGACACCTTCACCCTCGTTTCCGAAACGGAGTGGCTCACCTCGTCGACAGGCTTGCGCTACAAATTCCAACGCTTCGAAAGGATCTAACATGACCGTCACCGCACCCGAAACCAACGCCCACGTGACCATCTTCGCCGCCGACTGGTGCCCGTTCTGCCAGAAGCTGCGCCAGCGCCTCGACCGCACCGAAACCCCCTACGACATCGTCGACGTCGAGGCCGACGGCATGGACGAGGTTAACGAGTGGATCAAGTCCGTCAACGACGGCAACCGCATCGTGCCCACCGTGCTCTTCTCCGACGGCACCCACGCCACCAACCCGGAGGCCTCGGCAGTGCGCGCCAAGCTGCGCGAACTCACCGGCGAGGAGTAGGCCCGGAGAATCCTTCGGGGCTAGTCGACTCTCTCCGCTCCCAGCGGACTTCGCCGTCGACGACCTGCCCCGTGGGGACCAACCCTACGGTGGCGGCGATTCGCTGCGAGGCGATGTGGTCGGGGTGGATATGAGCGATGAGGTGCGTAATGCCTCGCTCCGCAAGATAGGTGCAAAGCAGTTTCACGGCTTCTTTGGCGTAGCCGTGCCCCTGCCACTGCGTCCCGATCACCCACGCGATCTCCGTCGCGCCACCGCTGCGGGGCACGGTCGCTTGGACGTATCCGATCGGCTGCTTGCCCGCACCGAGCGTGACGACGAAATTGATCCACTCCTCGGCACCATCGCTGGATTCGCCTCGAGTCTGGATCGCGTACCGACGCGCAAGCTCATCCACAGAGGGCGGCCCACCGCCTGTGAATGTGTAAAGGGATCGATCCGAAAGCACATCAGCCATCTCGGTAGCGTCCTCGACGCGAAGTGGCCGTAATTCGATAGTCATCTTCACCGCCCGCTATCTAACCTCGACGCCACACCAAACCCCTATTTGGGAGTCACCGAAGAATCTCTAGTCCAGCGACTCCACATCCGCCTCACCTGAGCTTCCTCTCGCCATTTCTGAGTATTCCTCACACAGGCGCTGCCTGGAATGGGATGGTTCCGTCAAGACAAAAGTTTCTTGATGCCCTCGGAGAGGATTTCTTGTGGGCTATTGTGGTGCGCCGCGTGGAGGCGCGCATAGGTCGGGGCTTGTTCGGGGTCGATGGTAACACGCTTTTCGTCGGGTGCCATGGGCGCGGTCAGGGCGGCGCCGATCACTAGGTTTGATAACCGGTAGGCAGTTCCCAACGGATCCGGGACTCCCTCTCGTTCAAGCAGGACGCACATACGCTCAGAAAGGGCGAGGTAAGCAGGACCTCTGGGGGCACGCATGCCGATGACCTGACCGGCCCACCGGTGGGTCGTGAGGTGTGTGAAGAAAGTTTGCATCAGGGTGGGCAGGTCGGCGTTGTTGATCGACTCGGACATCACGGGATCGTCTGAAAGCACTATATCGAGAGCAAGGTCGAACAGGTCGTCAACTGACTCCACACGGGAGTACAGGCTGGCTGGAGCGACACCCACCTGTTGTGCCACAGCTCTCATCGTGAGCGCTCTCAACCCACCCTCATCCAGCAACCTCGCTGATGCTCTTGCAACTTCCGCAATATTCACGGCGCGATGGCGCTGCACAGGTTTTTGGTGTTCCCAATAGCTCACCCCACCAGCCTAACCAAACATGCTTGAACCACCTATCCAAACTATGTTAGTTTTGAGCGCATGCTGGATGTCACCAACCTTCCGATCACCTTTGAGAACACTCGCCTACGCCCTCTTTCCGAGCTGGATGCAGGCGCGTATGCAGCAGGCACAAAAGACGAAGCTGTGCGGCGCTTCGCTCACCTGCCTGAACCTGATTACACCCCCGAGTCCGTCCGACGGATGATCAGTGAGGAGGTCGCGGCAGGCCTCTCGTCCGGCACTCTGGCCGTCCTCGCGCTTGCCGACGCCGAGACCGACCGGTTCGTGGGTTCCGTGGTTCTCTTTGACGTTAGCTTCGAGGCTGCCGAGGTTGGGTTCTGGATTCATCCCGGTGTGCGAAGGGGAGGACATGCACGGCGGGGCTTGGAGCTGGCATCACGCTTCGCGCGCAACAGTGGACTTAGAACCTTGACGGCACGCACACTTCCGGAAAACAAGGCCTCCCAGCGCTGCTTGACGTCGGCGGGATTCCGCGAGACCGGACGAGACATAGGGACCACGCCTGCAGGGCAGCGCGAGGAATTGTTCCACTACCAGCGCGATCTCGTGCCTGCATCCAAGGCCGTTGGTGACAGAACGACTTCGACTCCGTCTGCATGAGACAGACGATGCTGCATGACTTCACGAGCTCTACTCGCAACCTGACGTTGCTCGTTTCCTGTTGGACGAGCCATGGACTGTGGAAGCTGCCCGTGACAAGCTCGCGGAGCGGCTATCAAAAACTGACCTCGATGGTGAGGCTGCTGCACTTGCACTAGTCATCGAGTATGACGGCACACCCATTCGAGACGTCGCACTGTGGCTTACAGATAAGGAGCACCGTCAGGGCGAGATCGGGTGGGTTTTGAACCCGGCACACGGTGGGCAAGGATTCGCAAGCGAAGCCGTTCGCGCGGTACTTGCCCTCGGGTTTGACCATTACCATCTCCACCGTATTACCGCGCAGATGGATGTCCGTAACAGTGCCTCCGCAGCACTTGCTAACCGCGTTGGACTCCGGCTCGAAGCCCATCACATCCAAGACTGGTTCAGCAAGGGCGAATGGACCGACACTCTCATCTACGCGCGACTCGCCTCCGAGAATGTGGGCCAATGAATAGGGCTGATCTAAAGGGGGGCTAGAGAGGATTAATGAACAGCGATTTTTAGCAGCATTTCTGCCCGAACGTCCCTGGTGCCGGTCCCTGCACAATACAAAATGCCTCACCCATTTTTACAGGTAGAGGCGTTTTGCTCATTCCAAGGGGTTGTTCGAACAATCAAACCAGATTCTTCGAAACCCCCATTTGCGCCCCAGAGAGGAATCGAACCTCCGACACCGGCTTTAGGAGAGCCGTGCTCTATCCACTGAGCTACTAGGGCAATGGGGCTTAGGTTACCGCAGCGGTTTTCGTTCGCGGAATCGGCTGGGCTACCCACATAAGTTACCAAGTAGTAACATAGCGTCACTGTTCCTCCACCCCCAGTGAGGTCACTATGACGATCCTTCAAGAAGGCCAGGTCCAGCGCTCCTACATCATGGCGGACCGCGGCCCGCGCCCCCTGATTCGCGGCTGGGCCCACTTCGTGGCGGCCGCAGCCTTCGCGCTGGCCTCCACCGTGCTGATCACCTACGGGTGGATGACCCTGCCGGCGCTCCACGCCGCCGGGGTTACCGTCTACGGCGTCGGGGTCGTACTGCTGTTTGGGGTCTCCGCGATGTACCACCTCTACCCGTGGCGCTCCCCGTCCACGGTGCAGTGGTGGCGCCGCGCCGACCACGCGACCATCTCCATCTTCATCGCCGCGACCTACACCCCACTGTGCCTGATCGTGTTCGAGCCGCGAACCGCCGCGACCATCCTCGTCGTGTCCTGGATCGGCGGCCTGGGTGGTGCCGCGCTCAACCTGGTGTGGATCAATCACCCGCGATGGCTGGACGTTGTGGTGTACGTGGGGCTCGGCTGGGTGATCGTGCCGCTGATCCCCACCCTGTGGGCCAGCGCAGGGCCGGCGGTGGTGTGGCTCCTATTCGCGGGAGGCGTGCTCTACACGGTTGGCGCCATCGTGTACGGGGCCCGCTGGCCGGGGCGCGAGGCGCGCTACTACGGCTACCACGAACACTTCCACACTGCGACGATCGTGGCGGCCGTGTGTCACCTCGTCGCCATCTGGATCGTGGCCACGCAGGCAAACTAAGGTGCACAAGAGGCAAAACGAGACTAATGTTACGCAAGTGACTACTTTTGATCGCCGCTCGTTCCTGAAGTCTGCGGGCGCACTCGCGGCAACCACCGCCGCCGCCGGCGCCGCAGCCACCGCCCTCTCCCCTGCCGCACAGGCTCAGCAGCGCCGCGTGCTCGGCACCGTGATCGACTACTCCGCCGCCGTCCCATCCGCCCGCGCCGTGAAAGCCGCCGGCCACATCGGCGCCGTGCGCTACGTATCCCAGCCCCGCCCCGACGCACTCTGGATGCGCGGCAAGCCCGTCACCCTCGACGAAACCCAGGACTACAAGGCCAACGGCCTGTCGGTGGCGTCGGTCTACCAGTTCGGCCGCGCCGACACCGCCGACTGGCTCCAGGGTCCGCTCGGCGCTGCCAAGCACGCACCCCAGGCCATCGCCCTGCACCGCGCCGCAGGCGGCCCGACCGGGCGCCCGATCTATGTGGCTATCGACGACAACCCGACGCTCGCCCAGTTCAACAAATTCATCAACCCATACCTTTCCGCCATGGGCGCTGCACTCAGCGCCGCCGGCTACCAGTTGGGTGTGTACGGCAACTTCTACACCATCGCCTGGTGCCTGGAGGATGGCATCGGTAGCTACTTCTGGCAGCACGACTGGGGCTCGCGCGGCAACATCCACCCGCGCGCCAACATCCACCAGGTCGCCGGACGCCAGACATACATCCAGGGCATCCAGGTGGACATCAACGACGTCTACACCGCCGATTGGGGCCAGTGGAGCCCCGGCCAGAGCGATTCCCTGTTCCAGATGAGCAGCCTGCTGTCATCGAATGGGCTGTTGGGCCGGTAGGTCGTCGATAAGCACTTAGGCTCAATGCTTCTTCCGGAAGCGAAACTTTTATCCTGACACTATGCGGCTCGATTCAAATCGTCTGGTCATCGCATTGTCTGCCACTGCGATTGGCCTCTACAACTGCGGCGTCACGCTTTCGGAGTCTCATAACGCGTCCGTCGTCTCGCTCATCTACGCGAGCATCGCGCCTTTTGCCGCCTCGTATGCGCCAGCGCCTGGCCAGCCGGCATCACCAACGACCTGGATGACGATAGGTTTAATCCTCTCACTCCTCGTCACCTTCGGAGCAGTCATTTCTGCCCTACTAGGAATATCGCGTATCGGGTGGGCGAGAGCAACGAGCAAGCGCCGCCGAGGAGGTCCAGTGGTGATCGGCTCCTCCGAGGAAGCGAACAGCATCGTCCGCTCAGTCCTTGACCAAGAAAGGGAGCTCCCCGTTCATATCTTGGAGAAGGGAAACCCAACCGCCAAAGGCACGCTTGGCTTAGGGTACAAACAGCATCTGAGCGATGATCGGCTCGTTGCTCAAACTGTCAAACATGCTTCCCACGTGATCATCGCTGCCGAAAATGACATCGAAACAGCTCGCCTGAGTTCTGAGGCGCAGGACCTCCGTCACGCACAATGCGGTGAGGCGGTATCAATATTCCAGCTTCTCCGGTCCCCCGAGTTAGCAACCTCAGCACGCTTTACCCACATCGCTCAACGACGACCTGTTGAAGCATTTCATCCAGCCGACCTCACAGTTCGCGCAATCACAGACAAAATACTCCACCTGCTGACCACACTCGATGCTCACACTGTTGAGGTCAAGCAATGCGGCCCGGGAGATGAAAAGCGTGAGTTGGACGCGTGGATTCACAATTACAACCGGTTCGCTAACGAGCTGGAAGTTCAACAGATTGTGAGCCCTCAGGTAGAGGGCCTGGCAGATATGGTTGTCCTCGTCGGCGATCCAGTCCACGTCGCTGCTCAGATCCCCTCCCTCAGGAAACGTCGAGCGATTATTGCGGTGACTGACCACATACTGCAGGGTCTTGTCTGGAACGATGCCGAAGCCGGAACAGTTCTGGAAGTTATTGACCCACAAAAGGTTGGGTTGAGCATCGACGCCATCCGCGATTCCGCCTTCTCCGTCTGGGGCTGGGCATTCGACATCGCCTACACGTCGCTTTATGGCCCGCCATCCCCATCGCAGAAGCTTTCTCACGACGACATCCTGAAGGCACGACAAACTTCTGAAGCAGCCGCTCGGTACATGGTTAAAAACCTACGCCTACACGGTTTTCAGCTTATGAAGGACGGCTACGGGTGGGAAGAGCATCCCTCGGAACAGGAGATCACCTCGATGGCGGAAGCCGAGCACAATGATTGGATGCTCAAGCGCACATGGATTGATAGCAACGGAACCGAGCGTCGAGCATCCTATGACTACAGCAAGGAACCTCCTGCTCGGAAACCCTCATACAAACCGTTTGCAGAGCTCGACTCGCACACCCAGGATTACAACCACAAGATCGTGAAAGTTGTGTACCCCGCCCTGGCGGGGATGTTCGGTTACGGCATTTCTAGGATCTCGTAGGCCTCGGAAAACTCCGCATCTGGCACTGGCCAACACTCTCCTGTTACGCCACGGACCACCCAATCACCTGCGTGTGCGTGAGCCTCTCCCTCCAGCGTGGGGATCGTAGCGTCCTCGCTGAGTCGGCGGGCTTGGACTCTCCCCGTTTTCTTGTACTCCCCCGGCGCGACTTGGCTGTATGACTTGTCGAAAACCTCAGACGCAACTGTCCATGTTCGTGTCCCGTCAGTGACCTCCCAGTCCCCCGCCTTTGCGTGAAGGACGCTGCCAGTGGAAGTCCGCCACTGCGCGTCTTTGTCCAAGCGTCGGGCCCTAACCTTGCGGATCGGTTTATACCATGCAGCATGCGCGAGATGCTGGTCAAGGCGCTCTTGGGACCATTTTTTCATGCAGGCGATATTAGCGGGTTGAGCGAAAACCAAGCGGTCGTCGGCCTCCTAATATGCTCCGGTTGGCGCATAATGAGTGTTCAAACACTGACTGCGCTAAGGGGCCTCATGCTCAACATTCCTGTTTTTGTGTCATCGACCTTTCGCGATTTCCATACGGAACGTGACATTCTCAATGGTCCCGTAAGTGACCGGCTCAACGAATCTTTGCGCCGATTCGGCGCAAAGATGCACTTTATTGACCTGCGCTGGGGAGTCGACACCAACGACATGGATGAAGAAGCGGCTGGGCGCAAGGTATTAGACGTATGCCTTGACGAAGTCGATCGCGCGGCCCCGCTCTTCCTCGGGCTCATCGGAGACCGCTACGGTTGGATTTCAGACGACAAGTCTCTCCTCGAATGGACGGCACAGCGCGTTGGACTCGACCCCGAGAGGTCTCGCGAGTGTTCTATCACCGAGTTGGAATTCGCCAAAGCTGGTCTTTGGGACGCAGATGATACAACCACACCGTTCATCCTTTTCCGGCAGGTCGAAGGCACCTCACCGCACGGCTGGGCCGACTCAGACCCAACCCGAATTTCTGACTTCAAAGACGAGGTATCTCAACGATGGGGCAATGCGGAGACGGTGAAACGCTACTCCGTTGCCTTCGACCAGAATGGTCAGTGGCCCACTGCTTCAATGCAGCACTTCGAGGATCTTGCGGTCAGTCTGCTTGAACCGCTGCTTCTGGAGCGAGCCCGCAGCATCCCGCGCGACGGTACCGCGGAGGAGGTCCTGTTTCGAGGTTCCCGCACTCGTAATTTTGGGTCAGAGGAACTGCTCAAATCGATCGATTTTTTCCTCCGCATCGATTCGCCTGTCGTGGTTTATGGCGAGTCGGGCGCGGGTAAGTCCTCTCTTTTGTTGGCACTCGAGAAGTATTTGGCGGCCTCCGGAGAATCTATATCCGGCAAGTTGCCCATCACCGTCATTATGGGGCTGGACGACCGCATTTGGACTGGGGACGAGCTCGCATTCGAGATTACGCGATGCATAAACGCAACCTTGGGCCTGTCGCTTTTCGACGATTGGCGGGGCTCTCCTGAAACCTGGCGCTCTCGCTGGAGACAAGAGATGGAAAAGGTTGTAGCTGAGTATCCTGATCTGCTTTTCATCGTCGACGGTTTAGACCAGCTTGCGGATGGCGCCGGCGGATTCTGGCCAGTGGAATGGCTCTCGTCTCGCACCGCGTTGGCTGTATCTTCTTCCTCGCGCTCGGACGTCACTCTGTTGAAGAACTCCGATTTCAAAGAAGTCTTGGTTGGGCCAGTGCCAGCCAACATTGCGCGAGAATTCGTAGAGGACTGGGAGCGCAGAATTAGGCGCGAGATCGGAGGCGGCGCTCGCCAGATCATCGCGTCCAAACAACGCCTACCTCTTTGGATAGAACTTGCGCTGGATCTACTTCTCGATATCGATGGTGATGATTTCAAGTCCATCGAGGATGAACCTGATCAAGCCAGCGCAATCCAAAACATGCTTGCAGACCGCGCGTGGCTCATCCCCGATGACCTGCCAAGCGCTGCCCACCACTTTTTGGAAACCTCCATCGCATCTACTGATCGTGCCCTCGCCCGCGCTGCAGTAGGTCTCTTGGGTACCTCTAGGATCGGGCTTTCGCAAGAACAAACCGCCAACGCGCTGCGCGACGCTGGCTTCACAACAAATACTGAGATCTCGGTTGCCCGGCTCTTCCGTTCTTTGTCGAATCAACTAACTCCAAATGGGCCGGAGAAGCGGATGCGCTTTACGCACCGAGTATTTAGCGAGGCCGCGGAGAGTTTTGGTTCACCGCTCACGCATTCCCTGCTCATGCGCATTTATGAATCCGATTTGCGTAACAGTGTTGAGACCACTCCAAAGTATGCGGCGCTCGAAAGCGAGGATTATTACGACATTGAGCATCAGTGGAAGAACCAGCGCAAACTCGCGGAGGCGTTCCTGTTCCACCTCTTTTCATCGCCTGCTCCCAAGGGTCCTCAAAATCTAGAGAGCATTCCGTTGGCGCTCGACTGCCTTCCGCAAACCACGGTGTACGACGCAGCAATTGTGACCAACTTGCTTCACTTGCCCTATGCAATCGAACACCTTCAGCATCTGCGTACGGCCGGTGCATCATTCGAAGCGCTGCGAACGCTCTTAGCGGCTGCTGATCTTTCCCCTGACCCACAAGTACAAACAAGTGTGGCCTCAATTTGTTTTGAGGTATTGAACGATTTCCCTGTCACGGCGAAAACGGTTTTATTGCGCTGCCAAGCTCTCACTATTGCCGCTTCACACACCGAAGATGCGGAAGAAGCTCGCCTACTGCTGTACCTGGCGTTTAAGAATATCGACCCCCTGTACGACGCCGAGCCAAATCGTGTTTTACCTGCTGTTTTCTACTCTCGAGCCCAACGTGAGATGGCACTTCTGGATGCAAAGGCGGGAGACACAAAATCAGCCCTCGAACTGCTATTTAGCTGCCAAGACATGCTTGTTCCTGCGCTCCAAGCCAAGGATCCTAGAGCCATCGAAGAAGCGATACGCGTGCTCATTCAGATCGCAAATATCCATGGGTCTACAAACAATGGGCTTGTGATCCCCACCTTGGATGAAGCCATGGAGATCGCTGCCATCCTGATTGACGGCGGCGACGGGCCAGCTGTTTCCTTCGCATTGGCTGCGGAAGCCACGGCGATAAGAGCACAGTTTGTCCGGAAGCTTTTCCCGAATATGGCCCCACCGGTGGAGCTGCTCGAGGATGCTGTCGACGAATTCATCGTCGCAACGCAAAAAGTTCCCTTCGGCGGCAAATACGCAACCGACGTACTTCGGACCAGCATCGAACTAGCGAATATTTACATCGAGATGCAAAAAGAAATGGACGCTTTCCTACGGCTTCGCGCTTCGGTGGTGGCGCTTGTCCCCTTCCTCAACTCCGCCCCGCCGACCGGCTGGAACGAGTTGGCTAAGGTATTTGCTCTTCTTCTTGAGCTCTGTGAGAGCGCCCATTCAAGGGAGGTTCGCGTCGGGGCAGCAAGGTTTGTTCGCGTCCATACTTCTCGAGTACTTGCGGAAGCATCAAGCGTTAACCTGCCTGAGGCGTTCGCCATTGCAAATGCTGCGCATCACGCACTGCTGATCGGTCTCTCCCAAGCCGAAAACCTAGAAGCAAGGCTCCGCTTCATGGAGGCACTTACCGATATTGCAAAGTGGATCGCACAAACACACCCCGACGCTCAATGCCAGCTCAACTACAGCTACTCGTTGAGGAAGCTCTACGAGCACTACGCACGTGTTGGCCGTCATGAAAAAGCCAGGGCAACCCTTGATACCGTGCGCAAACGGGACATAGGTTTGGCCGAGCTTCCGGAGGATGGGCAGGCGCTTTCTCAAACGTCGCAGGTGTTGACCCAGTACTGCACCGCGCTCGTGTCAGAGTATGACAGTCCCGATGCGACGGTACCGCGCTTTGCCCATACGGTTGTGCTTGCAGCACCACTGATCCTTCGTGGGGTTCCTGATTCTCTCCGCCAGGAGTTTGCTTCCGCCGTACACGATTCTTGTGTCACCCTGCTGCAAACTGACAGCGGTACACCCGAGCAGCGCAGCATGTGGGAAGCGATGAAGGAAATCGCAGAGCAGATGTAGTCATCGCGGTACTTCCCGGCATTCCTCAGTGCACGCAAGCTTGAGTTGCGCGGCTGGCTAAAACAAAGCAAACGCAAAAACGGGCTCAGCATCACACTGAGCCCGTTTCTTGTTATTCAGCCAGGATTAGTGGTCGACCGGAGCCTCCACACCAACACCGGTGAGGGAACGAACCTCCATTTCGGCCTGAAGTTCGTCGAAGTTGTCCGGCTTGCCCAGGAAGGTGCCGATAAGGCCACCCAGGAAGCCGAGCGGGATGGACACGAGGCCCGGGCTGGTCAGCGGGAAGATGGACCAGTCGGCGTCCGGGAACATCGCGGTCGGGCTGCCAGAGACCGCCGGCGACAGGGCGATCAGCACCAGCGCGGAGATCAGGCCGGTGTAGATCGACGCAACCGCGCCGGTGGTGTTGAAGCGCTTCCAGTACAGGGAGTACAGGATGGTCGGCAGGTTCGCGGATGCCGCGATCGCGAACGCGAGGGACACCAGGAAGGCCACGTTCTGCTGCATCGCCAGGATACCCAGGACGATGGAGACGATGCCGAGCACCACCACGGTGATGCGGGAGACGCGGACCTGCTCATCCTCGGTGGCCTGGCCGTCGCGAAGCACTGCGTTGTACACGTCGTGTGCGATAGATGCGGAGGCGGTAATCGCCAGGCCTGCCACCACGGCAAGCACCGTTGCGAAGGCAACCGCGGAGATCAGCGCCATGAAGATGGAGCCACCGAGCTCGAATGCAAGCAGCGGTGCCGCGGCGTTCGCGCCACCAGGTGCGGCAAGGATGCGGTCCGGGCCGACGAATGCTGCAGCAGCGTAGCCGAGCACCAGGGTCAGCAGGTAGAACGAACCGATGAGAACGATTGCCCAGGTCACGGACTTGCGGGCTTCCTTGGCCGTCGGCACCGTGTAGAAGCGCATGAGCACGTGCGGCAAACCCGCGGTACCAAGCACCAGGGAAAGGCCCAGCGACAGGAAGTCGAGCTTCGAGGTGGTGGTCGCACCGTACTTCAGGCCCGGCTTGAGGAGATCCTCGGCCTGGTAGCCCTTCTCCGCGATGTACTGGGACGCGGCGTGGGTGTCGATCGCCTGGTTGAGCACCGCATTCATGCCACCCTTGGCCATGATGAAGGCGAGGATCGACATGATCAGCACGCCGGCGATGAGCAGCACGGCCTTGATCATCTGCACGTAGGTGGTGCCCTTCATGCCGCCGATGAGGACGTAGGCGATCATGATCACGCCGACGATGGCAACACAGATTGCCTGTGCGGCGAAGGAGTGCAGGTCCAGCAGCACGGACACCAGCGAGCCGGCGCCGGCCATCTGTGCGATGAGGTAGAACAGCGACACGAACAGGGTGCCGAAAGCTGCGGCCACACGCACCGGCTTCTGGCGGAGGCGGAACGACAGCACGTCCGCCATGGTGAAGCGGCCGACGTTTCGCAGCGGCTCGGCGACCAGCAGCAGGGCGACCAGCCATGCGACGAAGAAGCCGATGGAGTAAAGGAAGCCGTCGTAACCGCTCAGCGCGATGGAGCCGACGATGCCCAGGAAGGACGCGGCGGACAGGTAGTCGCCGGCGATGGCGAGGCCGTTCTGGGTGCCGCTGAAGGATGCGCCGCCGGTGTAGAAGTCGGCGGATTCGCTGGTGGTTTTGCCAGCGCGGGTCACAATGAAGAGGGTGACCACGATGAACGCGCCGAAGATGGCGATGTTCAGCAGAGGGTTGCCGGTGGCGGTGCTTTCAGCCGCTGTGGCGTTGATGTACGTCTGCATGGCTTAGCCCTCCATTTCCTGGCGAATGTGCGCTGCACGGGGTTCGATGTTCTTGTTTGCCCACTTCACGTAGACCCAGGTGATCAGGAATGTGGTCAAGAACTGTGCAAGTCCGAGCCACAGTCCAAGGTTGAGGCCTAGGAAGGGCCGCGCCATGACATCGGGCGCGAAGGTAGCAAAGACGACATAGAAGACGTACCAGAGGAACGCCGCAATCATCACCGGGAAGGTGAAGCCACGGAATGTTCCACGCAGATCTTGGAATTCGGGGCTCTGTTGCATTGCCACAAACTCGTCTGGCGTGGGCTCGCGGCGCTGCGGGACAGCGGGGGAACCTGTCATTGCCTCGATCCTTTCTTGTTCACGGGATTGGGTCTTGCCTTGCCGACAATTCGCGATTCTCGACTCAACAATGTGGAGTGTAACGTATCACACACTCACGGAGAGTTGTTTAAATCCTCTCACCCCTACCCCTACCCCCGAAAAGTCACGCTTTTCGTTGCGACGAGAAAAGCCCGCCCGGCCGCTTCCACGGCCGAACGGGCTCAAATCCACTCCCAGGAAAACCTTTATCCCGGGAACGTCAGGGGATCCCCTGACATACGCTCCCCTTGCACCGCATCGAGGGTGGCAACATCTTCGTCGGTGAGCTTCACATTTACCGCGCCGAGATTTTCGACGAGGCGCTGCGGGTTCTTCGTCTTCGGCACCACAGAGCAGCCAAGCTTCATCAGGTATGCCAAGCACACCTGCGCAGGTGTGGCCTCATGGGCATCCGCGACGGCCCGGATGGCCGGGTCGTCAAAATTCTTGCCGCGAGCAATCGGCGCCCACGCCTCGGTGAGAATGTTGTGCTCCTCGTGGTAGGCACGCAGCTCTGACTGGGTGAAACCAGCGTGCAGCTCCACCTGGTTCAGCACCGGCGTGATGCCGGTGGCGTTAATGATGTCGTCGAGAGCCTCCGGGTAGAAGTTGGCGACACCAACCGACTGGAGCCGACCCATACCCTGCAGTTCAGCGAGCTGCTCAAACGCCTTGACGTACGTGCCGTTCTGCGGCCAGGGCCAGTGCACGAGATAGAGGTCGATGAACTCCAGGCCGAGGCGCTCGAGAGACTCGTTGTACGCCTCAAGGGCACGCTCCTGGTCGTCGTTCCACAGCTTGGTGGTGATGAACAGTTCCTCGCGCGTGACATCCCCCGCCTTGATCGCACCGTTGACGGCCTTACCTACCTCCACCTCGTTGCCGTAGAGCGACGCGGTGTCGATGTGGCGGTAGCCCAATTCGATAGCGGTGCGCACGGTCCGCTCCACGTCCTCGCCCTGGAGCTTGTAGGTGCCCAGGCCAAGCAGCGGGAGATCGTAGCCGTCGTTGAGCGTAGTTACCGGGATTCGCATGCGCTTCCCCTAACGGGCGTCGAGCAGGTCGATAATGAAGATCAGGGTGCGGCCAGAAAGCGGATGGCCGCCACCTGCCGGGCCGTATGCCTTCTCCGGCGGGATGGTGAGCTGACGGCGGCCGCCAACCTTCATGCCCGGGATGCCTTCCTGCCAGCCTGCGATGAGGCCCGCGAGCGGGAACTCGGCTGCTTCTCCGCGGTCCCAGGAAGAGTCGAACTCTTCGCCGGTTTCGTAATCGACACCCAAGTAGTGGACTTTGACGAAGCCGCCAGCCACCGCTTCTTCGCCCTCGCCGACGGTGATGTCCTGGATAACCAGATCAGCTGGTGCCGGCCCCTCGGGGGCTTCAATGAATGGCTTTTCCATTTCCATGAGTGAGAATCTCCTTGAGGTTTGTGCGGTCGGCATTAAAAAACCGCCGGGAACTTCCCCCGCGAATTATAGGGGACGTGTTCCTCGGCGGTTGAAACGTTTGGTTAGCGCTGGTCGCGCGGGACGAAGTCGCGCTTCTGGTAACCGGTGTAGATCTGACGCGGGCGGTTGATCTTGGTGTTCATTTCAAGCTGCTCGCGGTACTGTGCGATCCAGCCCGGCAGGCGGCCGATGGCGAACAGGACGGTGAAGAAGTCCGTCGGGAAGCCCATGGCGCGGTAGATCAGGCCGGTGTAGAAGTCGACGTTCGGGTAGAGCTTGCGCTGGATGAAGTACTCGTCGTTCAGCGCGATCTCCTCAAGCTTCATCGCCAGGTCGAGCAGTTCGTCGCCACCCAGGTGCTCGAGCACCTCGTGTGCGGTGTCCTTGACGATAGCCGCGCGCGGGTCGTAGTTCTTGTACACGCGGTGGCCGAAGCCCATGAGGCGGACGCCCTTTTCCTTGTTCTTCACGCGGTTCATGAAGTCGGTTGCGTCGCCACCGTGGTTGTTCTTGATGTCCTCGAGCATCTCGAGCACCGCCTGGTTTGCGCCGCCGTGCAGCGGGCCGGCCAGGGCGTTAATGCCGCCTGCGATGGAGACGAACATGTTCGCCTGTGCCGAGGCGATCATGCGCACCGTGGAGGTGGAGCAGTTCTGCTCGTGGTCGGCGTGCAGGATGAGGAGCTTGTCCAGGGCCTTCGTCAGGACCGGATCGACGTGGTAGTCCTCGGTCGGGTAGCCGAACATCATGCGCATGAAGTTCTCGCGCGGGTTGAGGGAGTTGTCCGGGTACATGTACGGCTTACCGCGGGATGCGCGGTAGGCGTATGCAGCCAGCATCGGCACCTTGGCCATGAGGCGCACGGTTGCCTTGTCCAGCTGCTCTTCGTCGAGCGGGTTGAGCTGGTCCTGGTAGTAGGCGGAGAGAATGTTGACCGAGGAGGCAAGGACGGCCATCGGGTGCGCGTTGCGCGGGAAGATGTTGAACGCGGCCTTGAAGTCTTCGTCGAGCAGCGTGTGGTGGCGCAGGTCGGAGTTGAAGTTGTCCAGCTGGTCGGTGGTCGGCAGCTCGCCGTTGATCAGCAGGTAGGACACCTCGTTGAAGGTGGCGTTTTCTGCCAGGTCTGCGATGTCGTAGCCGCGGTAGCGCAGGATGCCCTCTGCACCGTCGATGTAGGTGATCTTGGACTCGGTGGAGCCGGTGGAGACGTAGCCCGGGTCGAAGGTGACCAGGCCAGTTTCACCGAGGAGGTTCCCTAGCACGACACCGTCATTGCCTTCGGTGGCGCGCATGATGTCCATTTCATACTCGCCGCCCGGGTAGTGGAGTACGGCCTTGTCCTTGTTCTCAGTAGCCACTGGTTTCCCTTTCCTACGTTGGGTGTTGCTCTCGTTTTTCGGGCAACCTTTTTACGTAACGCACTCTAGCAAATATTGTGATGCGTCCGACAATGCTGCGATTGTCCTGGATGTACCACATATTTTTATGGCGTCATTGGTCGTATTGGGATGGTATCGCTTTGCGCCGTCGGGTGTCTTGGGGCTGGTTGCCTGATGTGGGCACGTGCGTCCGATAGGCTTAGTTTTCGTATTGCCAGGCGGAAGGAGTCCTATGCGCGAGCTTGTTTTCTTGGAAGACGAGTCGACGGAGACGTTTTTTGTGCTCCGCGACGAGGAGGGTGTGCGCTATCAGCTTGCCCGTGAGGAGCTTGCGCCGTTGCTTATCGACGACTCCCCCGCCCCGGAAGAACCAGCCACCGATACCGAGGTGACTGAGGAAGAGCAGCCGGCGCAACCGGTGGCACCCGCCCCGGAGCCGCGCCCACTGCCGGAGCCGGATCCGCTCTACGCCACCCCGTTGTCGATGCGTCCGAACGAGATCCAGGCACGCATCCGCGCCGGCGCGACCGCCGCGGAGTTGGCAGAAGAGATGGGTGTGGCCGAAAGCCGCCTCGAGTCCTATGCCCACCCGGTGTTGCTTGAGCGCGCCCAGGTTGCGGAGGCTGCGAAGCAGTCCCATCCGGTGCGCGAGGATGGCCCGGCGAAGCAGACGTTGTTGGAGATCCTGGCTACCTCCTTTGCTGCCCGTGGTCACTCGATTTCGGATGCGGAGTGGGATGCCACCCGCGAGCAGGGCGACACCTGGGTTGTGCGCGTTACCTGGCAGGCGGGCCTGACGGAGAATGAGGCCTTGTGGTCGTTTAAGCGCTCCATGGGCGCCGCGGCCCAGACTGAGGCGCGCAACGCTATGGCTGCGGATCTGACCGATCCGGATTTCGCCCAGCCGGTGCGCTCGCTGTCTGCGGTGCGTTCCTTGCACGGCGAGCAGGATGAGGCTGCGCCGGCCGCGCCCGTCGAGATCCTTCAGGATGTACCCGCCGAGGAGGGCGAGGTGCTCGAGGGTGATTTCCTGCGCCACCCGGATGAGGAGGAGCAGCCGCAGAAGCGTCGCCGCAAGTCGGTGACGCCCCACTGGGAGGACGTGCTGCTCGGCGTACGGACCAACACGAAGCGTCCGAAGCGGTAAGCCATGAGTTTCAACGCCGTTGTCACGTTGTGGTTTGTCAACACTGCTGAACCTGCGGAGGTGTTGCGTTGCGAGCCGAAGGCCGACCGCGGGTTTGGCCGAAAGCTGCTGGCTCAGGTGAATCCGGCGTGGCCAATCACGCCGATTGGGTCGTTTCCGTTGAACCGCTCGTCGGTGCCTGGCCGCGACGAGTTTTATATTGCGGGCTTCCCGGGGATTTCGGTGGTGCGCATGCGTGTGGACGTCACCGAGTTGTCCTCCCCTACCCAATGGCACACCGCGCTTCCCGCAGCGGACGTGTTCGTTATCGCGCTGGGTACGGATAGCGACTTTGGCGGCTTCGCCCACTTCAATGGCGAGAAGGTGTCGCGCAGTTTCTGCGCCACCCGCACCAGTGTTATCGAAGACATCGGCCTACCCGAGCCGTTTGAGGCCCCCTACTGGGCGGGCGAGAAGGCGGAACAAGCAGGCGGGATCGCGCTGCCGTTTGAGCCGAAGGACCTTGCGCTTGCCGCCGAGGAAGCCTGGCTGGGTGCGGAGATCGGCCAGAACGGCCCGGACATCAACGTGGTGGGCTATGCCGTTGACGGCCGGCCTGAGCCGAAGATTGAGGAGCCGAAGCCGGCCACCAAGTCGGTCAACGAGGTCGCAGCGAAGTTCGCGGAGCGCGATAAAGTTTACGACGACTACGAGGCCGAACAGGAAAAGCAAGAGGGCGACGAGTTTGCCGAGTTGGCGGACGCGTCCGTCGCCGCCGCGAAGCGCATCGGCCGGGGTGTGCGCCGCCGTGCGGTGCAGTGGGCGTCTGCGCTGAAGGAGCGCATCCGCCACATCGACCGCTAACCGGGCTAGCCCGGTTAGCGCATGCGCTCGTAGAACGCGATCGCGGCCGAGGTGGCCACGTTCAGCGAATCGGTGCCCGGCGCCATCGGAATCTTGGCGCGCACGTCGGTGGCGCGCATGGCGTGCGGGGTTAGCCCCGGGCCTTCCCCACCAACAAGGAAGGCAACTTTGTCGTGGCCCTGGATGGCTTCTTTAAGTTCGACAGCGTCGTCGGCTGGGGTCAGTGAGATGAGCCACCAGCCGTCGTCGTGAAGTTCCGCGAGTGAGCGCTGCCAGGTCGTCGGGGTGCCATCAAGGTGTGCGAACGGGGTGCGCAGCACGTGCCCCATGGACACGCGCACACTGCGCCGGTAGAGCGGGTCAGCGGTCGCCGCCCCGAAAAGCACGCCGTCGACCCCCATGCCGGCGGCGTTGCGGAAGATGGACCCGATGTTTTCGTGGTCGCCGACCCCTTCCAGGATCACCAAGGTGCGCGCCCCTTCGAGCACCTCGGAAACGGTGAGCGGCTCCGGCTTATCGGCGGAGACCAACAGGCCGCGGTGCATGTCGTATCCGGCAACCTCCCCCATGATCTGGCGGGTGATCTCGTACACCGGGATGCCGCGGCGCGACAACTCCTCGCCGTAGTCGGCCATGAACGACTCAAGCCGTCCCCCGAAGCCGAACACGGCGCGCACCGGAAAGCGCGACTCGACCAGCCGGCCAGCCACCAGCGGCCCCTCGGCGAAGACAAGGTTTTTCTCCTTGTCGGAGTGCTTCAGGTCGCGGATGTCGTCGAGACGGGGGTCGAGGGGGTCGTCGATACGCAATTGCATTTAGCTAATCGCTGCCATGATCGGGCCCTGCGCGAAGTACACGACGAACAGGGCGGAGATGAGCCACATGATCCAGTGGATGTCCTTCGCCTTGCCGGCGAACAGGGACAGCAGCGCAAACGAGATGAAGCCGACGCCGATGCCGTTGGCGATGGAGTAGGTCAGCGGCATGGTGACGATGGTCAAGAATGCCGGCAGCGCGACCGAGAAGTCGTTCCACTTGATCTGGCCGACCTGCATCATCATGAGCGCACCGACGACAACGAGTACCGGTGCCGCGGCCTCGATGGGCACGACCTCGTAGAGCGGGGTGAAGAACATTGCGAGCAGGAACAGCACACCGGTGACCACGTTGGCCAGGCCGGTACGAGCGCCGTCGGCGATACCTGCCGAGGAGTCCACGAACACCGTGTTCGACGACGCCGACGCGCCACCACCCACGACTGCGCCGAAGCCTTCGACGACGAGGGCACGCTTCATGTCGGGCAGGACGCCGTCCTCAGCGGCGAGGCCAGCCTGGCGGCCAAGCGCCGTCATGGTACCCATGGCGTCGAAGAAGTTCGCCAGCACCAGGGTGAACACCAGCAGGGATGCGGAAATGACGCCGATGTTGATAAACGCACCAAACAGGTCGATGTTGCCCACGATGGACAGATCCGGGATGCCGCCGAAGGAATCCGGCAGCTCCGGCACGGCCAAGCTCCACCCCTGCGGGTTGTCTGCGGACGAGCCGGAACCCGTGATCGCCTCCACAATCATGGCAACAATCGTGGTCAGGATGATGCCGATGAACAGGCCACCACGCACGTTGCGCACAACCATGAAGCCACAGATGAACAGGCCGATGATGAACACGAAGGTCGGCCAGGATGCGATCGAGCCGCCGGTGCCCAGCTGGACCGGAACGGTAGTCATGGCGGCATCCGGGATGCGGCGGACAAAGCCGGCATCTACAAGGCCGATGGTGGCGATGAACATGCCGATACCGACACTCATAGCCACCTTCATCGAATCCGGAATAGCGTTAAACACGGCGGTGCGGAAACCGGAGATGGCCAGCAGCACGATAATGATGCCGTCGATAACCACCAGGCCCATCGCTTCCGCCCAGGTCAGACCCTGCTGGCCCACCATGGTCACGGCGACGAGCGTGTTAATACCCAAGCCGGCGGCGATGCCGAAGGGGTACTTGGCAACCAGGCCGAACAAGATACACATCACGCCCGCAGCCAAGGCGGTGGCGGCCGCTACCTGCGGGATGCCCAGCACGGTGCCCTCGCGGTCGGGGCTGGTGCCGATGATCAGCGGGTTGAGTAGCACGATGTATGCCATCGCGAAGAAGGTCACTACCCCGGCACGCACTTCGGTGCCCACCGTGGATCCGCGCTCTGTGATGTGGAAGAAGGCGTCCAGCCCGCCGCGCGGCTGCGGCTGGTCCTTATTCATTTTTGCTCCCGTGGTCGTACTCACGGGGGCTTAGCTTTTCACTCTCCCTGGGCAAACGCAACTATTTTGCTGCCCCAGTGATTGGAATTACTTAGGAGTTGTCTACTTCCGTGTCCGAGTGTGCGCCGCAACCGTAGGAAGACGCAACGACATGGCCGTCGGCGGAGTACTCGTTGGTACAAGCACCGAAGTGCTCCCCCACCGGTTCCGTCATGGGGATATAGAAGGCGCAGGTGCGGCACGACAGGGCTGCCTTTTCGGCAAACTCGCTGTTTGGCCCGTAGTCGCCGGTGCGCCAGCGGTACTTCGCGTCCTCCAGGCCTTGTTTGGTCAGGTAGTGCTTGGTTTCGCGGCCCGGGAAGGTAATGGCGTCGCGGGCAAAGGAATCGTCGGTGACGCGTTCGTCGTCAGGCAGGAGCTCCAGCACATCGCCTGGGCCCAGGTCGCCGGGGCGTAGCCGCTCGGAGTACGGCACCCAGTCGGGCGCTTCGAGCGCACCTTGGGAGGGTACGAGCGCGACCTCGTTGACGGTGACCACGTTGGAGCCGTCCGCGCAGGCGATGACGGCGTTCCATTCCCACCCGGCGTATCCGGGCACGTCGGCTTCGAAGCGGTGCGTGGCAACATTGCGGGTCAGCCCGGTAACACCGATGTGTTCGCCGATGTCGCCGTCTGCGATTTCTTCAAGCGCCTCGAGCGCAATAGCTATTGCATCGTTGCCAAGCAACGGGTTGCGGGAGCGAGTGCGTTTTCTGGATCGTGACACGCTTACCCATTATGCGCGATGTAGTGCAGGATGTAACCCATGGGTCATCGTGAAGCTTTGTCCGCTCTGTCTGTTATCGCTGCGCTTTCGGGCGGTTTGCTTGCTGGCTGCGCGCCGGAGTCGTCCACCCCAAGCGTCGAGCACCTTCGCGCCGAGGTGATCGAGCGCCTCCCGTTCGACCAGACCAGTTTCACGCAGGGCCTCGAGGTCACCGCCGACGGCAACCTCTACGTTGGCACTGGCCAGGAGGGCGAATCGCGCCTGTACACCCGCACTATCGCTGGCGATGAGCTCGCGTCGGTTGATTTGGATCCGCAGTTTTTCGGCGAGGGCATTACGCGTATCGACGACACCCTGTGGCAGTTGACGTGGCTCGACGGGACGGCGATTCGTCGCAACGCAGAAACGCTCGAGGAGATCGGCCGCGCCTCCTATCAGGGCGAAGGCTGGGGGCTGTGCTCACGTACGGAAGCGGACGAGGTGATCTTCTCCGACGGCACCGAAGAGCTGCGCCGCATGGATCCGGAAACGCTCGAGGAGCGCGAACGCTTCACCGTCACGCTTGATGGCGAGCCGGTGGCGGGCCTCAACGAGTTGGAGTGCGTCGGTAACGATGTCTACGCCAACGTGTTCACCACCACCGACATCGTGCGCATTGACGCGGAAACGGGCGAGGTCACCGCACGTATCGACGCCTCCGCCCTGCCCAATAACGCCACCGACGACCCGAACCACGTCCTCAACGGCATCGCCCACATCCCGGGCACTGACGAGTTCTTCCTTGCCGGCAAGCGCTGGCCGGACATGTACCGGGTGCGCTTTACCCAGGCTGACTAGTTAGGATTTCTCGCCATGGCACAACGTTCAGGCAGCAAGCAGTGGAAAACCATCGTGGTCGCCCTCGTGGGCGTCCTGGCACTCGTCGGTGTGGTGTACGCCGTCATGGAGTACCAGCGCACCCGCCCCACCACTCCGGTCGATGAAATGACGGTGTCGGTGGCTGCCAACGGTGAGCGCGAGGACATCGGTGTGTACACCGTGTGTGAGTTGGACGAGGAGTGCGCCGGCGGTGATGCCCCCACCATGCAGCGCGGCGAGGGCGATGTGGTGGTTACGGTTCCGGACGAGATTGCGTCGAATAGCTGGCGCCTGCTGCTCATTTACGACGACCCGGAGGCCAACTCCGAGCGCGTCTTCACCTCCGGCGAGGCAACCGAGGAGACCGTGCCGGCTACGACCGAGTCCGGCGCGAAGCTCGTCGTTGCCGAGGTAACCACCCTGGACATTAAAAAGGGCGATGACGGGGAGGAAACCCCTGTCATCGCCACATGGTCCGTGGGCTTTAACTAATTACGCATCCAGCTCGCGCGCCACGGCCCGCAGGATCTCCGCCACCTGGCGGCCTTCCTTGCGGTCCGGGTAGCGGCCGTTGGTCAAAGCAGGCTGGACCTGGGTCTCGATGAGCGTCATCACGTCCGCGAGCATGCTGCCCAGCTCCTCCGGCTTACGGCGGTGCACTGGGCGGCGCTTCGGGGTGTCCAGCACCTTCACGCGCAGCGCCTGTGGGCCGCGACGGCCTGCGGCGAAGTCGAACTCGATGCGCTGGCCCGCAACCAGCTCCTCAACCCCCTCAGGCAGCACGGACTTACCGATGAAGACATCCTCGTCTCCCGGGTTGGATGCGAAGCCGAACCCTTTTTCGGCGTCGTACCATTTCACCTTTCCGACAGGCATGGCGCTCTCCTTCCGTAACGCATCACTTATGCAGTATCACTCGTGCAGATGTACCGCCAGTAAGTAAAACAAAATCAAAACCTTACTATTTCCGCCCGAAAATCAAGCAGTTCACGCCAGTGTGACCCAGAACACATATTTTGCATGTCGCGCCTTCGAGCTGGGGAAATGTGAGGCTTTTTCGAGTATTGCGCCCCAAAACGACACCGTTACGTGACACAATCGTTATACAACGTTAGGCTGTCCCGAGAAATTGGCGGTCAACGATGAGAGGAAACGAAACAATGGGACGCCACTCTAAGAAGACCACCTCCATGGGCAAGAAGGCTCTGGCAGGTTCTGCAGCAGCAGCTGCACTGGCTGGCATTGTTGCCCCGCAGGCAACCGCAGCACCGGATTCCGACTGGGACAAGCTCGCACAGTGCGAGTCCGGCGGCAACTGGGCTATCAACACCGGCAACGGCTACTACGGTGGCCTGCAGTTCTCCTACGGCACCTGGCTGGCATACGGTGGCGGCGAGTTCGCCCCGACCGCTAACCTGGCTACCCGCGAGCAGCAGATCGCTGTCGCCGAGCGCACCCTGGCAGGTCAGGGTTGGGGCGCGTGGCCGGCTTGCTCCGCTCGCTACGGCCTGAACTCCGCACCGACCAACCGCGACGCGCAGGTATCCAAGCCGGCCCCGCAGCCAGCACCGGCACCGGCACAGCAGGCCGCTCCGGCTCAGCCGGCAGCACAGGCCCAGGCTCCGGCCGCACAGTCCCCGCAGGTCGATGCCCTTTACGCACAGGTGCGTAACGCTATCCAGGCATTCGGCTTCCAGGTTCCGGCTTCCGTGCAGTCCAACTACGTTGCTAACCGCAACGACTACAGCGCGTTCTACGCTGCAAACCAGCCGCTGATCGACGCTGCCCTCTCCGGCGACTTCGCAGCCGTGGCAAACCTGGTCGGCGCTAACTTTGCCAACCAGGTCAACAACACCGTTGCTTCCGTGCAGCAGTCCTTCCAGGCTCGCTAAGCAATAGCGCACAGCAATCGTCCGCCCCGTTCAGGTTGTGAACGGGGCGTTTTGCTTTACGGCACAACAAAAACCGGCACGGTCAGGCACCGTGCCGGTTTTTTAAGTTCCGCTGGTTTAGCGGTTGATGCGCGTCGTCGGGTGGACGTAGCCCGTCTCTTCTGCCGGCATCGGCAGGATCAGGTCGTCGCCGAACGGGCTGGAAGCACCGGTTAACGTCGAGGTGATCTCGGTGACCGGGTGCAGGTTACCTGGGGTATTAGCGGGCCATGCGGGGTTTGCGCGCCCAATCTTCTTCACATCTTTAGCCATGCCCCTCATTCTTTCACGCCGGAGACAAAAACGCACGTAAACTCACCCCCGCAATGTCTACGTTCCCTAAATTCTTGAGTTCGCTCGATGACGACGCGCTGCACGCCCTCATCGAGGCACGCCCGGATGCCTTCTTCCCCGCCCCGCCGTCGGTGGGCTCACTCGCGACCAGGCTTGGTCTTCCCGGGTCGGCGTCGCGCGCGTTGCGTCTCCTCAACGCCGCAGATTTGGCGGTGCTCGAGCAGCTCGCGGATGCCGGTGCGGAGCTTGAGCCTGTGAACGCCACCGGCTTCGGCTCCACTCACCACCTGCGCGAGTTGGCGCTCGTATTCGGTCCGGATGAGGCGTTGCGTATCGCCCCCGGCACGCTGACTGCCCTGCCTCCCGGTTGGCGCGTGACCGATACGCTGCCACCCGGCGCGACCGAGGCGCTGGCTTCGTTGCCTGCCCGCGAGCGCAAGGTGCTGGACACGCTCGCGGCCTCCGGCGGGGTGGGCACAACCGCGGCGGCTGCACCCGATGCGGATCCGGATGCGCCGGTGGCCAAGTTGCTCGCGCTCGGTCTGCTTGTGCGCGTCAACGAGACCACAGTGCGCCTGCCTCGCCCGGTGCGCGACGCGATGCGTGGCGCAACGCCGCGCGTGTTCCCGCTTGCACCACCCGCCGCACCAGAGATCGATCAGGCCACTATCGACGAAACCGCAACCGCCCAGGGCCTCGACGCGGTGCGCCAGATGCGCCAACTGGTCATGACGCTGATGGACACCCCGGTGGTGCTGAACAAGGACGGCACCGTCGGCGTGCGCGCGGCGGCAAACCTGGAGAAGGCACTTGGGTTCGACCCGAGCTTGCTTGTCACCGTCGGCGAGTCCGCGGGTCTTGTCGGCCGCGGCAACGTCGACGACGAGGATGTGCTCGCCGCCACTCGCGACGCCCTGACCTGGCTTGACGCGACACTGTCCGATCAGTGGGCGATCGTGCTCGCCGGCTGGGTGGCGTCGCCGTGGCGCGTGGATACAGGAGCGAAGTTGCTTAGCGACGACGCCCACGCCCCCGCATTGCGCCACGCCCGCCTCACCATGCTGCGCCACGCGGGCGACATGGACAGGATGCTCTTCCACGCCCCGCTGGAATCGTCGGGGTTCTCCGACAACCTCATCGCCGCGGTTGTCCAGGAAGCCGAGTTCGTCGGCGCGCTGGCCAACCAAGCGCAGCCGACCCCGACGCTAGCCCTGATCAACGGCGAGGACGTCGCTGCAGCAACCGCCACGCTCGTGCCCGCCTCGGTGGACACGTTGATCGCCCAGGCCGACATGACGGTGCTGGCCCCGGGCCCGCTCGAGCCCGCAATGGCCGGGTTCATCGAGCGCATCGCGGATCTGGAGTCGCCTGGTCTTGCCAGCGTGTGGCGCATCTCGGAGGCGTCGGTGCGCCGCGGCCTGGACAGCGGGCTGACCGCCCCGGAGATCCACTCCTGGCTGGCCGACCACGTGCTTGGCGAGGTCCCCCAGGCCATCACCTTCATCATCGACGACACTGCCCGCACCCACGGCGCCATCCGCGCCGGCGAAGCACTCGCCTACATCCGCTCCGAGGACCCGGCGCTGATCGCCACCGCAGCAGAGAAGTTAGGCCTGCGCATTCTCGCCCCCACCGTGGCCATCTCGCGCCTGCCTCTGGCAAAGCTCATGACGGCCCTGCGCACCGCAGGCCTCCAACCCACCGCCGAGGACGACCAGGGGGTTTCCGTCAACATGGCGCCTGAGCCCGCCCTGGTTCCGTCAACGCCATCGACGCTTCCGAAGTCGCGGAGGGTGGCGCCGGATCAGGTGCGTGCGATCGTCGCAAAGCTGCGCTCTGCGGAGACCACCGATGCTGGCAGCGGGAATGCGTTTGAAACGCTTCGCGCGGCAGCGCGGGCGCGCAGGCATGTCACGGTGGGCTACGTGGACAAGCAGGGACGCGGCAAGACGATCACCGTCCTGCCGCTGAGTGTCACTGCGGGCCAGGTGGACGCGCTCGACGAGGCCAAGGATCGGGTCGTGCGCATCGCCCTGCCGCGGGTGACAAAAGTGGTGCTGGCCTAGCGGCTGGCGCGCTCCAGGATTTCCAGGATGTGCTCGTAGTCTGCGCCGGTCGCGGCCGTCAGGCCCAACTCGCAGGTGCGGTTCGACGACGCGTGGCACGCCGAGCCGAACTCTCTCGCCTGCGCAGCCTCACGCTTCGTCGCGGCGTGGGTGAGTTCGGGGTGCAGCATGCCGCGGTCACCCGCGTAGCCGCAGCAGTTCCACTCGGCCGGAACGTTTACTTCCTCTGCAGCGGCGGCCGCAACGTGCTTCAGCGTGTCGACGATACCCAGGTGGGTCGCCGAGCACGTCGGGTGCAGCGTCACCGATGGCACCTTGTGGTTGACCGTGAGGCGATCGAGCACGTGCTCGTCGACAAACTCGATGGCGTCGATGACCGTGATGCCGATGTTTTCGGCCATGTCGCGGAAGCCGTGCGTGCAGCTCGACGCGTCCACCACGACCGGCAGGAGCCCGCCGTCGGTGGCGGCGATGAGCTGGTCGTTGACACGGCGCTGCATGATGTCGTGGCCGGTGCTCATGCCCTTCGAGGTCCACGGGGTGCCGCAGCACATGCCGTCGACGCCCTCCGGAACGACGAGCGACAGACCGGCGCGCTCGACGAGTTTCGCAAACGCCTCCGAGGCGCCGACGCCATCGCCCTGCGGGCCGAACATGGAGTTCACACACGCCGGGACAAACACACCGACAGGCTCCGCGCCCGGCGCGCCGACCTGCGTGCCGAATGCCTTGGAGCGCTTCGCGCCGCCCTTGGAAAGTTCGGGGCGGTACTGCGGAACGGTGTCTTCCCCTACGAGGGCGCGGGCGACGTCAGTAACCTTCTGCACCAGGCTCGTCGGCATGACGTAGGCGCCGGTTAGCGCTGCAGAAGCCAGGGTGTTGCCCGGGCCCCACACCTTCGCGGCGGCCGCCCAGCCGGCGGACTTCACAGCACCGGCCTGGCCGCGGCGCAGCGACTTGATGAACTTGCCGGTGTCAATACCCACCGGGCAGGCGGTGACGCACATGGAGTCCACCGCACAGGTGTCGATGCCGTCGTACTGGTAGGCCTCGTCGATGTGCTTAACCAGCTCCATGTCGCCTTCCTGCAGCGCCTTCGCACGTGCGCGGCGCACGACGATGCGCTGGCGCGGGGTCATGGTCAGGTCGCGCGAGGGGCACACCGGCTCGCAGTAGCCACACTCCACACAGGAGTCGATTTCGTCTTCCACCTGCGGGTTGAGCTTGAAGTTCTTCATGTGCTCGCGCTCGTCGTCAGTGATGATCACGCCCGGGTTCATCACCCCGCGAGGGTCGGCGGCGCGCTTGAGCGCCGCCATCACGTCGTAGAGTTCCTCGCCGTACTGGCGGCGCACGTACGGCGCCATGACGCGGCCGGTGCCGTGCTCAGCCTTGAGGTTGCCGCCGGCACCGAGCACGAGGTCCACCATGTCCTCGTTGAAGCCGTCGTAACGCGTGAGGTTCTCGTCGCCCTCGAAGCGGTCGGTGATCAAAAAGTGGATGTTGCCGTCCTTGGCGTGGCCGAAGATGACGGCGTCGTCGTACCGGTAGGCGTCGAAAAGCTGCTGCAACCCGCCGCAAGTGTCGGCGAGGTCTTCGACGGGCACCGCGATGTCCTCAAGCAGCGCGGTGGTGCCGGACGGGCGCGCCTCCGCGACCTGGGCGTAGAGGCCCTTGCGGAACGCCCACGCCTTGGCGGCCTCGATGGGGTCGGTGCTGAACTGCGCCGGGGTCTGCAGGTCGAACTCGCGCAGGAGTTTGGAGCCAGCCTGCTCGTATTCGCGCAGCTGCTCGGCCTCGTTGGCGTGGTATTCGATGAGCAGCGCCGCCTGGCCGCCAAGTTCGAAGCCGGTGATCTGCTCCGGCACCGAGTCGAAGGTGCGGCCGACCTTGATGGAGCGCGAGTCCATCAACTCCAGCGTCGCCGCCTTCGACTCAAACAGGGCCGGCAAGGAGCGCGTCGCGGCGTCCAGCGTCGGGTAGACCGCGATGGTGGTCGTCTTCAGTTTCGGCACCTCGATGGTGCGCAGGACAGCCTCCGCGATAAACGCGAGTGTGCCCTCGGATGCGACCAGCAGGTGCATGAAGATGTCCAGCGGCGAGTCGTAATCCAAAAACGAATTCAGGCTGTAGCCCATCGTGTTTTTCAGCGCGAAGTGGCGCTCGATGATGTCTACGGATTCCTTGTTGTCGCGCACACGTCGCTTGAGCTGCTCGATCGTGTCCACGAGCTCCGGCTCCTGGCGCGCGAACTGCGCCTCCGCATCCGGGTGGGCGGTGTCGATCACCGTGCCGGAGGGCAGGACGAAGGTGACGGACTCGATGGTGTTGTAGGTGTTGAACTCCGTACCGCACGCCATGCCGGAGGAGTTGTTGGCAATCACGCCACCCATCGTTGCGGCGCCCTCGGACGCCGGGTCCGGGCCGATCTTGCGGCCGAACGCGGCCAGGTGCGCGTTGACCTGGCGCACCGTGGAGCCGGGCTGGACGCGCACGCGCTTGCCACCGTCAAGCACCTCCACGCCACGGAAGTGCTTACGCACGTCCACCAGCATGCCCGCACCGCCTGCCTGGCCGGACAGCGAGGTACCGCCGCCGCGCAGCACCACCGGGGCGCCAGAGGATGCCGACGCGCGGAACGCCGCCGCAACGTCGTTCGCGTTGCGCGCTTCCACCACCACATCGGGGGTGTAGAGGAAGTGGGATGCGTCGTGGGCGTACTTGATGCGGTCGATCGGGCGCGTGGACAGCGCCTCGTCGGAGCCGAGTTCGCGGGCCAAATGCGCCGCTGGGGATGAGATGGTTGCAGTCATGGGTTCATGGTAAACCCGCCCTGAGCGATGTCGTATCTTTTGGTAGCTTTTGTCGGGTGACTACGTTTCAGATTCAGGACCTTCACAAGCGCTTCGGCGACGTCCAGGCCCTCGACGGAATGGACTTCACCGTCCGCGATGGCGAGATGTACGGCTTCGTCGGTTCCAACGGCGCCGGTAAATCCACCACGATGCGCATCGCATTAGGCGTGCTCAGCGCCGATTCCGGCGAGGTGCTCCTCGATGGGCGCCCGCTTGACGACGACTCCCGTCGCCGCATCGGCTACATGCCCGAAGAGCGTGGCCTCTACGGCAAGGAAAAGATTCTCGACCAGTTGGTCTTCCTGGCCAAACTCCACGGCGTGGACGGCGCGGCCGCAAAGCAGCGCGGCACCGAACTGCTGGAGGAGTTGGGCCTCGGCGAGCGTCTGGGCGACAAGCTCGACGACCTCTCCCTGGGCAACCAGCAGCGCGTGCAGTTGGCCGCCAGCCTGATCCACGACCCGGAGGTGCTCATCCTCGACGAGCCGTTCTCCGGCCTGGACCCCGTCGCCGTGGACGTGATGAGCACGATGCTCACCGACCGCGCCCGCGCCGGCGTGCCAGTCATCTTCTCCTCCCACCAGCTCGATTTGGTGCAGCGGCTTTGCGATCGCATCGGCATCGTCACCCGCGGCCGCATGGTGGCCGAAGGCACCGTCGATGAGCTGCGCTCGGGCGGCCCGGTGCGCTTCCGCGTCGGCACGCAAGCGCGCGGCTGGATCCCCGCAACCGCCACGCTTATTAGCGACACCCCCACCCACGTCATCGTCGAAACCACTTCCGCCGACAACGACCAGGACATCCTCCGCGCCGCCATGGCCGCCGGCCCAGTCCACGAGTTCACCCGCGTCGTGCCGGATCTGGCCGAGCTGTTCAAGGAGGTTGTGAAGTAATGAAGACCTACTCCCCCATGCACACCATCACCACCACCGCGAAGCGCGAGGTGCAGATTCTGCTGCTGAAGAAGGGCGTCATTGTCACGCTCGTGATCATGTTGCTGGCCATTCTCGGCATGATCGGCTTCGGCTCCTGGATGCAAAACAAGGGCGAAACGGAAGCAGAGGCCGGCGGCCCGGCCGTTGCCGCTGTGGGTATCGCAGAGCAGCTTCTCGACGACGCCGGCTACGACGCCCGCACCGCCACCGACCGCACCGAGGCCGAACAGTTAGTCCGCGACGGCGACGTGCAGGCCGCCCTGATCGTCGAGGGCGACACCTGGGAGGTCCTTGCGGACGGCTCCCCCTCCACCACCATCCTCACCGGCCTCGACGCCCTCTCCCAGCAGCAGGCGCGCGCCGAAACCTTAAGCACCCTGGGCATTAGCCCCGCCGATTACGAGGCTGCCTCCCCGCAGATCGACGTTGTGCCGGTGGACATCAACGACACCGAAGGCGACGACACCGCAGAGCAGTTGACCCGCCTGCTGACCACCTTCTTCGCGCTGATCATCGTCATGTTCACCGTGATCACTTTTGCCGCCCAGGTGGGCAGCCGCGTCACCGAGGAGAAGTCGTCGCGTGTCGTCGAGCTCATCTTGGCCTCCGTTCGCCCGCTGGACTTCCTCGCCGGCAAACTGCTGGGCACCGTCATCTTCGGATTCCTCGCCACCGCAGTGTTGCTCGCCGTCGGCGGCATCGGCCTGAAGGTCTCGGGTCTTATCGACGACGTCGAAATCGACTGGTCCGCCCTCCCCATCCTGCTTATCGCCTGGCTGCTGTCCATGCTGTTCTTCGGCGGCCTCTACGCCGCCGCCGGCGCGATGGTGCAGCGCACCGAGGACCTGCAGTCCACCCAGATGCCGATCCTGCTCCTGCTGATGGCGTGCGTGTACATCTCGTCGTTTGGTTGGTCCAACACCGACTCAACCTTCATGCAGGTCGTGAGCTGGATCCCGCCGTTTTCGATCTTCAGCGCGCCCTTGACCTACGCAGCTGGCGACTTCACCGCCGTCCAGCTCGCGGGATCCTTCGCACTCGCTGCGGTCACCACCGTGCTCGTCGTGTGGGGTGCCGCCCGCATTTACAAGCGCACGATCCTCAACAACGGCAGCGTGACCAAGTGGTCACAGGTGCTTCGGAGGGGTTAGCGCAGTTCGTCGATAAACGCCTTCGCGTCAATGTCGCCGTTCTCCGCGGCCTTGCGTAGCGCTTTAAACTTCTGCTCCCGCTCCTCCACCAGTCGCAGGCCTTCGCGCAGGACTTCGCTGGCGGAGGCGTAGCGGCCGTCTTCGAGCAGTTGGGCGATAAATTTGTCGTAGCGTTCGCCGAGGACAACGGATGTGTTTTTCGCAGCCATGCCCGTAGACTACCAACGCCTACTATCAGGAGGAGTAGATCGCATGGCTCTCGGCGACGGCCCGCTCATCGTCCAGTCGGACAAGACTGTGCTGCTCGAGGTCGCACACCCGGACGCACCCAAGGCCCGTGCTGCGCTCGCCCCGTTTGCGGAGCTCGAGCGCGCACCTGAGCACATCCACACCTACCGCATCACCCCGCTCGCGTTGTGGAACGCGCGCGCTGCCGGCTTCGACGCAGAGCAGGCCGTTGACGTGCTCGAACGGTTCTCCCGCTTCCCCGTCCCGCAGCCGCTGCTCGTGGATGTTGCGGAGACCATGGCGCGCTACGGCCGTCTCAAACTGGTCAAGCACCCCGCGCACGGGCTCATCCTCGAGGCCGACGACCCGGCGATCCTCACCGAGGTCACTCGCTCCAAGAAGATCATTCCGCTGGTCGCATCGCGTATCGACGACACCACCATCCCCGTCCACCCATCCGCCCGCGGCCAAATCAAGCAGGAACTGACCAAACTCGGCTGGCCTGTGGAGGACCTCGCCGGCTACGTCGACGGCGAGTCCCACCCGATTGCGCTCAACCACGACGGTTGGGAGTTGCGCGACTACCAGCAGTACGCCGCCGAGTCCTTCTGGGAGGGCGGCTCCGGCGTCGTCGTGTTGCCGTGCGGCGCGGGCAAAACCATTGTGGGCGCGGCGTCGATGGCGCAGGCGCAGACCACCACGCTGATCCTGGTCACCAACACCGTCGCAGGCCGCCAGTGGCGCGACGAGCTGCTGCGCCGCACCACGCTCACGCCCGAGGAGATCGGCGAGTACTCCGGGGAGAAGAAGGAGATCCGCCCGGTCACCATCGCCACCTACCAGGTGGTCACCCGCAAAACCAAGGGCGAATACCGCGCGCTCGAACTTTTCGACTCCCGCGACTGGGGCCTCATCATCTACGACGAAGTCCACCTCCTGCCCGCCCCCGTCTTCCGGATGGCCGCCGACCTCCAGTCGCGCCGCCGCCTCGGCCTGACCGCCACCCTCGTGCGCGAGGACGGCCGCGAGGACGACGTATTCTCCCTCATCGGTCCGAAGCGTTACGACGCCCCTTGGAAAGAACTCGAAATGGCCGGCTACATCGCCACCGCGGAATGCGTCGAAGTGCGCACCACACTTAGCGACGACGAACGCCTCACCTACGCCACCGCCGAAACCCGCGAACGCTACCGGTTGGCGGCGTGTTCGAAGGCGAAGCTTGGGGTCGTCGATAAGCTGCTTGCAAAACATGAAGGCCAGCAGACCTTGATCATCGGCGCCTACGTCGACCAACTCGAGGAGATCGCCGCGCGCATCGACGCCCCACTTGTCGACGGAAAAACCACCACCAAAAAACGCGAAGAAGCCTTCCAAGCCTTCCGCGACGGCGAAATCTCCACACTGGTGGTGTCTAAGGTGGCGAACTTCTCCATCGACCTGCCCGAAGCCGCCGTGGCCATCCAGGTCTCCGGCACCTTCGGCTCCCGCCAAGAGGAAGCCCAGCGCCTCGGCCGGTTGCTGCGCCCGAAGGCCGACGGCGCCGAGGCAGTGTTCTACACGGTGGTCGCCCGCGACACCCTCGACGCCGAATACGCCATCCACCGCCAGCGCTTCCTCGCCGAGCAGGGCTACGCGTATCGACTCGTCGACGCCTCCGACCTCTAAACTCTTCCCCATGAAGGTTTTCAAGTTCGACGTCGACGAAGAGTATGCAAAGCAACACAACGAAATGATCCGCGACACCCGCAGCCTCGTCGCTTCGGGCGTCGCCCTCTTTGTGATCTCGCTCGCCGGCGCCGTCGCCGTCTGGTTCTTCGTCGACCCCGAATCCCCCTGGCACACCCTGGGCACGTTCGGCCTCGCCCTTTTCGGCCTCATGATGCTCGTCGTGGGCTTGCTCATCCCCCGCAGCGTGGGCAAGACGCAAGAACTTTACGACGCCAACCCACTGGCCCCCGCCATCATCACCGAACGCGTCGGCACCACCATCACCCTGACCGCCCTGGTGAACCTTAACGTCGAGCCCTCCCTGCCGCCACGCTGGGGCATCACCTCGCGCGTCTACCACCCGATCCCGAACACTTCCGACAAGGTGGGCACCAAGGTCCCCGTCGCCGCCGTGGGCGCCCAGCGTTCCGCACAGAACAAGAAGATGTGGCAGATGATCACCCCGATGCCGATCGCCTGGGGCACCCCTGACGTCGCCGTCATCGACGAGGCCCGCAACGCCGTCCCCGGCGACCAGTGGTCCAAACTCGAGCGTGCCCGCAAGAAGAAGGACCTCCTCGAGGAGTCCAAGAACACCGTCGTGGAGTTGTAGTTCTCTGTTTGTTTTTTGAGGTTGTTGGGGCTGTTGGGAGCGCTTGGCTGTTGGGGGCTGTTCGGCCCCTGCCGCCCCGCGCCGGCCGTTTCGTCCGCTCTGCGCCACGCCGGCAGCCCCCATTGGCCTTGCCGACAACCCTGCCCCGCACGCCAATGCAAAACCCCACATCACACCATTCGCCAACCTGGGCGGAGTGTAAAATCCTGCAGCCAGTTGAGCTTCATTTTGCATTCACAGAAGTGCGCAGGTGGCTTTAGTGGGGGCTTCGGTGGTGTGAAGGCGATGACTCCGCGTTACGGACAGTTGGACCTCCCCCCTGCCCTCTCCCGATGCCCATGCATTGGCTTGGTGGGTATCGATCCCCTTCTCACTCCGCATTGCGGACAATTTGGTGAACCCCAATGACTATGCAGCGATATAGTTGAGACAAGTCAGCGTCCACTATGCAGTCGCATAGTCAGGCCCGCACAGTTTCTAACTCCGCATTGCGGACAAGTTGGTGAAACCCCAACGACTTTGCAGCGACATAGCATATCGAATCCCGTTTCCGTCTCCGCATTCCAGACAAATGGCTCCAGCCAACAACTATGCAGCGGCATAGTGGTGCCCGTGGCGTTATGGACTCTGCGTTGCGGACTAGTGGGCGCCCACCATCTATTTCGGCATGGGTGGTGGGCTACTTTTGGCGGAGCGCTTTGGGCTACTTTTCGAAGAGCGCAACCAAGCACCGTGGGAACCGACTCCGCATTGCGGACAAGTGGGTGGGCACCAACTATGCGGCGGCATAGTGATGCCCGTGGCGTCTCCCAATTTGCATTGCGGAATAGCCCGGTGATCGCCGGTGACTATGCCGTGGCATAGGCCAGCCCGTTCTGCCACTGACTCTGCATTGCGGACAAGTTGGTCGACCTCAACGACTATGCAGCGGCATAGTGGGACCCGTTCAGTCTCCCGCTCCGCATTGCGGACTAACGGGTGTACGCCAACGACTATGCAGTCGCATAGTCAGGCACGCAATGTTTCTGATTCTGCATTGTGGAAAATTGGGGGTGCCGCAACGAATATGCGGCGGCATAGTGACGCCCGCACTGTTCCTGATTCTGCATTGCGGACTAGTGGGTGTACGCCAACTATGCAGTGGCATAGTGACGCCCGCACTGTTCCCGCTCCGTATTGCGGGCTGGTGGGTGGGCACCAATGTTGCTGTTGTCGGCGACAACAATCATGTGGGTATACGTGAAAACACCCGTAGATGAAACTGGGTTTAGTTTCGTCTACGGGTGTTTGTGTGTGAAGT
>NZ_KV833337.1:0-300 GCF_001837615.1 Corynebacterium sp. HMSC070H05 | reverse complement strand
GCGGTACAGATTCACCGCACCGGCCTGCGGATGAAACGCAGCTACTTCCAACGCATCACCGAACTGGGCGGAGAGAAACTCCGCACCGGTCATGGTGGTGCCATCGGTCATGGCCAACACCACATCATCCCCACTGCCATCCAAGATGCGCAGGTAATCCGGCAGCGGCACCAACACCGTCGGGCGCGGCGCTGCGGTTGCGACCTTGCCCTCGCCGAAGAAAATCCCAATGAGGTTTTCGGCAATCTGGGGTGCAGCCGGACGATCCTGATCAATCCCTAACCGCCCGGCGTGCTCCAT
>NZ_KV833336.1:0-544 GCF_001837615.1 Corynebacterium sp. HMSC070H05 | reverse complement strand
GCCAGTGTTATCGACGACGATGGCGTTGTTGATGCCGTACGCCGTGTAGTCGATCTCGGCCGGGTCGTTGGCGTAGATCATCTGGATCGGAGTGCCGTTGGCCCAGATGATTTCCTTCTCCTCATCCACGGTGATCGTGCCGTTGAACGGGCCGTGGATGGAGTCGCGGCGCAGCAGGGATGCGCGCTTGATGATGTCGATGTCACCCTTCTTACGCACCACCACCGCACGCAGGCGCACGCCACCGTACATTGCCTCACGCGCGATCAGGATGCGGGCGAGCAGGCGACCGATGCGGCCGAAGCCGTAGAGCACAACGTCGCGTGCATCGAGCTCGGAGGAGGTACCGATGACGTCAGCGAGCTGCGCATCCAGGAAGGTACGCAGATCCTTCTCGTCGGAGTACTTGAACTCCTTGGCCAGGCGGCCAAGGTCGATCGAAGCGGTGCCGAGATCCATCTCCACGAGCTCGCGCAGGATCGGGAGCGTCTCGTCGAGGGCGAGCTCCTTTTCGTCGATACGACGCGCGTAGCGGTGTGCCTTG
>NZ_KV833335.1:0-248 GCF_001837615.1 Corynebacterium sp. HMSC070H05 | reverse complement strand
AACAACGCCATCGTCGTCGATAACACTGGCGTGTGGCGCGACCGCGAGGGCCTGTCCCAGCACCTGCAGTCCAAGGGTGTGGACCGCGTGCTGCTTACCGCGCCGGGCAAGGGTGACATCCCGAACATTGTCTACGGCATCAACCAGGACATGATCGGCGACGAGCGCATCCTGTCCGCCGCGTCCTGCACCACCAACGGCATCACCCCGGTGCTGAAGGTGATCAACGACCGCTACGGCGTCAAGCA
>NZ_KV833334.1:0-248 GCF_001837615.1 Corynebacterium sp. HMSC070H05 | reverse complement strand
TCGACAACAAACCAGAAGCACCCGCCAAGGTTGACGAGAAGGTAGAAGCGCCCGCCGCCGACAAGGCAGACGACAAGGCAGACGACAAAGCAGAAGCGCCAGCACAGGTCGAAGCCGAAGCAGAAGCCCCGGCCAAGGCTAATGACAAGGCTAACGACAAGGCCGAGGAGCAGGTACAAGACCAGGCTGACGCTGACGACAACAAGGCAAACGCTGAGGAGCAGGACGCACCGGCCAAGGTCGACAAC
>NZ_KV833333.1:314-1260 GCF_001837615.1 Corynebacterium sp. HMSC070H05 | reverse complement strand
AACTGGACCACCTACATCAGATCAGACACAGACGCGGTGTTAGATGAGGTCATGACCTGGCAAAACCGCCAGCTCGACGAGTTCTACCCAGTGATCTTCCTCGACGCGCTACGAGTAAAAATCCGCAGGTGCCCACCGGGTGGTGAATAAGGCCTGCTACATGGCCGTCGGTGTGGATATGGACGGCATCAAACACATCCTGGGATTGTGGATCGCTGACAATGAAGGCGCCGCATTCTGGGCATCAGTCTGCGCTGACCTTGCCAACCGTGGCGTCCAAGACGTGTTCATCGTCTGCTGCGACGGGCTCAAAGGCCTGCCGGAAGCAGTAGAAGCAACCTGGCCGAATTCCATGGTGCAGACCTGCATCGTGCACCTGATCCGGGCGGCCAACAGGTGGGTGTCGTATCAGGACCGCAAAGGTGTCTCCCGTGCGCTACGTGAGGTCTATACAGCCGCCAACGAAGACACCGCCCGCGCCAGCCTTGATGCCTTCGAGGCCAGTGAACTGGGCCGTAAATACCCGCAATCGGTCAAAGTCTGGCGCGATGCCTGGGACAGGTTCGTGCCGTTTCTGCAGTTCCCGCCAGCAGCGAGGCGGGTGCTCTACACCACGAATTCGATCGAATCGCTGAATGCTGAACTGCGTAAAGCTACCCGTAACCGCGGGCAATTCCCGAACGATACTGCGGCGTTGAAAACACTGTGGTTGATGATCTGCAACATCGAAGACAAGCGCGCTGCCCAGCGAGCGAAGAAAGCAAAGCACGACATCGAATGCAACGGCTATATTGAAGGAGCGAAAGCCACCGGGTGGAAACAAGCCATTAACCAACTAGCCGTGGCGTACCCTGACCGGTTCGCGGACTACTTGTAAACCAAGTCCCCGCACACAAAGAATCGGACACTCTCCCGCCAGTAACCTTTCGACTCAACTACCACATCT
>NZ_KV833333.1:0-214 GCF_001837615.1 Corynebacterium sp. HMSC070H05 | reverse complement strand
GCGCCAGATGCTGCAAGGGTTTATCAACCAGATCCTCTCCGCCCAGGCCGACACCGTGTGCGGCGCCGAATACGGCGTCGCCTCCACCGAGCGGGTCAACCACCGCAACGGGTATCGCCACCGCGACCTCGACACCCGTGTCGGCACCATCGATGTCGCAGTGCCGAAGCTGCGCCACGGTGCATTCTTCCCAGAATGGCTGTTAGAGCGACGC
>NZ_KV833332.1:0-397 GCF_001837615.1 Corynebacterium sp. HMSC070H05 | reverse complement strand
AGTTGGGCGCGAAACGTACTAGCAGAACAGGGCTAAAGCGCCCTGTTTTTCGTGTCTCGAAGGCTATTGTTGCGTGTGTGCTCGTAAAACGGGGGTAATTTCCGGGGGTAAGCAGGTGGTGCGGATTGCTGAACAATCCGCACGTCACACCCATTTCGAGCCGTTTTCACAGTCGTTGAACAATCCCCCCGACCGTTTTAGGGCTGTTTTGAAGTGTTGCTCCGGCATTTCCCCAGGTCGCGATTCAAACGGGCGGGTGTTGGCTGAAAACACCCTTAAACCGCATACTATGCATGCATAAAGATTGTTCAACGAAGTGCGCCCAAGGCAAATCGGATCGTTCAACAACCCTTCGCGCCAGTGTGGTTTGTGGGTTGGATTGGTGAACAATCCGGAC
>NZ_KV833331.1:0-36830 GCF_001837615.1 Corynebacterium sp. HMSC070H05 | reverse complement strand
TGCTTGTCGACGTCGACCTGGACCCCGACAACGCCGCCCAATACGGCGATCGCGTGCCGGTTGTCGTCATTGACGGCGAGGAGCTTGCCTGCTGGGAAGTGGACAACGCAGACCTTGAGGCGGCGCTCCTCGCGTAAGGGGCTATCCTTTAGTTTGATTTCCAACGCGGACTGGAGGGTTTTGTGAGTGTTCTTGTCGTGGGGATGTCGCATAGGTCTGCACCTGTGTCCCTACTAGAACGTCTCAGCATGGATACGGAGCTGCAGGAGGGGACGTCCGCGGCTCTTGTTGAGCGGCCTTCGTTGTCCGAGGCGATGATTATCTCCACCTGCAACCGTCTCGAGGTGTATGCGGTGGCCAACGCGTTCCACGCTGGTGTGGAGGACGTGTTGACGGTGCTGACGAAGGTGTCTGGGGTGGGCATCGAGGAGCTGCGTCGCTACCTGTACGTGCGGTACGCGGATGCTGCTGCGGAGCACATGTTTACTGTGGCGTCGGGGTTGGATTCGATGGTTGTGGGGGAGCAGCAGATCATCGGCCAGGTGCGTACGGCGTATGTGGATGCGGCGGAGCGTGGCACGGTGGGGCCGAATCTGCATTCGTTGGCGCAGATGGCGCTGCATACCGGCAAGCGTGTGCACACTGAGACCACTATCGACGACTCGGGCGCGTCCATGGTTACCGCCGCCTTGGATGAGGCGATGGGGCTGATGGGGATTGAAGACTTCAAGGGGAAGAAAGCTCTGGTGTTGGGGGCTGGCGCGATGAGTTCGCTGGCGGCGACGCACCTGGGCAAGCGCGGCATTGACGGGTTGGTGATTGCCAACCGCACGCGCGACCGCGCCGAGCGCCTTGCTGGACATTCCCGCGAGGCGGGCGTGCCGGCGGAGGTTGTGGATTTTGAAGACCGCTCGCACGCGATGGGTGGGGTGGACATTGTGGTGTCCGCGACGGCGGCTGACGGCTTCACCATTACGCCGGAGGACATTGCGGGTCCGGTGATGCTGGCGGACCTGTCGTTGCCGCGCGATATCGACGACGCGGTCACTGACATCGACGGCGTGCACCTGGTCAACATCGAGTATCTGCACGAGCAGATGCGTAACACGACCAACGAGGATTCGCGCGCGCTGCGTGAGGCAGAGGCGATTATCGACGAGGAAGTGAAACTGTTTTCCTCCGAGCAGCGGGTGCGTGGGGTGGCCCCGGCGGTGACGAGGCTTCGCAGAAACGCTGCGGAGATCTCTGGCCAGGAGCTGCAGAAACTTCGCACCCGGCTTCCGGATATGTCTGAGGAAGATTTTGAGCAGGTTGAGCGCACGGTCCGTAGGGTCGTGGACAAGCTGCTGCACGCGCCGACGGTGAAGATTAAGGAACTTGCGGCGGCGCAGGAGACAGTGAGTGTGGAAGAGGTAGTGACCGAACTGTTCGGGCTGGATCAGCCGGCGGTGTCGGTGGAGGCGCAGCGTCTCCCGCTGCCTGAGGAACTGCGCGGTAAGGAGAAGTAAATGTTGAAGATTGGTACTCGTGGTTCGCACTTGGCGACGACACAGGCGGGCCATGTCCGCGACGACCTTGGCGCGGTTGGCCACCCGGCTGAGTTGAAGATCGTGGTCACCCCGGGCGACCTGTCGCAGGCGCCGGTGGAGCGAATTGGCGTCGGTGTGTTCACTTCCGCGCTGCGCGACGCGCTGTTTAATGGCGAGGTGGACGTTGCCGTCCACTCGTTTAAGGACTTGCCCACGGCGTACGAGTCGCGTTCCTATCTCATCGTGCCCAAGCGTGAGGACAACCGCGAGGCGCTCATCGCCCGCGATGGGCTGACGCTGGCGGAGCTGCCGGAAGGTGCCCGCGTGGGCACGTCGGCACCTCGTCGTATTTCCCAGCTGCGCGCGATGCGTCCGGACCTGGACATTCGTCCGTTGCGTGGCAACATTGAGCGCCGCATGGGCTACGTCGAATCTGGAGAGTTGGACGCGATCATGCTTGCGTACGCAGGCTTGGTGCGCGGTGGCTACGGCGACCGGACGACCCAGATCTTCGACCCGCACGAGTTCATCCCAGCGCCCGCCCAGGGTGCACTTGCGGTCGAGTGCCGTGTCGACGATGCGGCTGGCCGCGAAGCAATCGCGAAACTTATCGACGACACCGCAACCGTCGAGGCCCGCGCCGAGCGCACCGTACTTGCCGTACTCGAGGCCGGCTGCACCGCGCCGGTGGCGGCAACCGCGCGTGCGACGGAGAACGGCATCGAGCTGCGTGCCGGTGTGTTTGCGCTGGATGGGTCCCGTTCGCTCGTGGAAGATGTCCAGGGTACGGACCCGGAGGAGATCGGTCGACGCGCTGCTGAGGCGTTGCTTGAACGCGGTGCCGCTGACGTTATGAAGTAGCGGTGGTTTTGTTCTGGGGCATATCCCTTTTATGGTGTAAATACCATACGTTCACGCCCCTCCGCGCAACGGGTCGCTTAAGCGGATCCGTCTGCGTGGGGGATGTTATTTGTGCCTAGAAGAGATTCCTCTATGACATTGCCCTCTCACACCCCCCAGCCGGGGAAGGTGATCTTCGTGGGTGCCGGACCGGGCAACCCTGAACTGCTCACGGTCCGTGCCCGCGAGGTGATGGAAGCTAACGCTATCGCACTCGTCGATCCGGAAGTGTCGGCGGGGGTCAGAAACTTCGTTGGCTCAGCATTGCCAGTGCCACAGGCCAAGCTCGACGAGGCGAAAGCCGTCTACGAGCAGATGTGCGCCGACGCGAAGGCGGCGGGTGCGCGCCGTAAGCCGCCGAAGCCGGAAGATCCGACGGCGGCGGAGCTCCAGGAGTGCGACCTGGCAGGTGAGGGCATTGTGCCGAAGCTGCGCGAGGCGCTCGACGCGGCAGCGAAGTCCATCGAGGACGGCGAGGCAGGCGATGGTGACGTGATCCGTCTGGTCGCCGGCAACCCGCTGACCCGTGATGCTGTGATGGAGGAGATCTCCGCCGTTGCAGACGCTGGCCTGGAGTTCCACGTGGTGCCGGGCATGTCCTTGCCGTCGACGGTGCCGTCCTTCGCTGGCATTGCGTTGGGTTCGACCTACACCGAGGCTGACCTGACCAACGGTCCGGTGGACTGGGATCAGTTGGCGTCTGCGCCGCAACCGTTGGTGTTCCAGGCCACCCAGGAGCACCTCGCAGAGATGGCAGAAGCGCTTATGGAGCGCGGTTTCCAAGGCGCCACTCCGGTGACGATTACGACGAACGGAACGACGCGTCTGCAGCGCACGTTTGATGCCACGTTGCAGACGGTGGGCAAGTTGGATGCGGATCTGTCGGGTGCGCTCGTCGTTACGCTTGGCACTGTTGCGGACGACCGCTCGAAGTACTCCTGGTGGGAAAACCGGCCGTTGTATGGCTGGCGAGTGCTTGTGCCGCGTGCGAAGGAGCAGGCTGGCCCGATGAACGCCCGCCTGACGCAGTACGGTGCGATCCCGCAGTCGGTGCCGACGATTTCGCTCGAGCCGCCGCGCAACCCGGCACAGATGGACCGCGCGATCAAGGGCATTGTGGAGGGACGCTACCGCTGGGTGCTGTTTACCTCTGTTAATGCCGTTGATGCGGTGTGGGACAAGTTCGAGGAGCTTGGTCTGGACGCCCGCTCGTTTGCCGGCGTGCACCTGGGCGCAGTGGGGCAGAAGACCGCTGATGCGCTGCGTGCCCGTGGCATGTACCCGGAGCTGATCCCGCACCGTACAAAGCAGAACGCTGCTGGTCTGGCGGAGATCTTCCCGGAGTATGTCGAGGATATCGACCCGGTTGGCCGTGTGCTGCTGCCGCGCGCGGACCTGGGCTCCGACGTCCTGGTCGATGGCCTGGAGGCCAAGGGGTGGGAGGTCGACGACGTTGTCGCCTACCGCACCGTGCGTGCTGCTCCGCCACCACCGGAGACGCGCGACATGATCAAGACCGGCGGGTTCGACGCCGTGTGCTTCACCTCCCCGTCGACGGTGAAGAACCTTGTGGGTATTGCCGGCAAGCCGCACGCGCGCACCATCATCGCCTGCATTGGCCCGGTGACGGAGGCGGAAGCCCGTGAGCAGGGCTTGCGTGTGGACGTCGTCCCGGAGGTCGCCGATATCCCGTCGCTCATTGACGCCTTGGCAGAGCACGTTGCTGGTCTGCGTGCGGCTGGGCAGTTGCCGCCTCCGCGCAAGAAGCGCCGGAAGTCGGCAGCGAGCAACTAGCACGGCTGGGGTCGTGTCGGGTGACGTTCTAAGATGTGGCGCATGGCAGATTTTGAGCTCACCCGACGACCACGGCGCTTGCGGCAGAACCCCGCATTGCGCACCCTGACGGCGGAGACGAGGCTGCACCCGGCCGACTTCATCCTCCCGCTGTTTATCGCAGACGGCCTTGATGCGCCGCGCGAGATTGCCTCCATGCCGGGGGTGTACCAGCACACCGAGGATTCCCTGAAGGCAATTTGCCACGAGGCGCTTGAGGCTGGTGTGCGGGCGATCGACCTGTTTGGTGTGCCGCTTGAAGCGGATAAGGACGCCACAGGCTCCATCGGTGTCGCGGAAGATGGCATTTTGAACCGCGGGATCAAGGCGCTTCGCGACGAATTCGGCGACGACCTGGTCATCATTTCCGATACGTGCCTTGATGAGTTCACCGATCACGGCCACTGTGGTGTGCTGCGTACCGATGCACACGGCAACGAGATCGTGGACAACGACAAGACGGTTGAAATCTACTGCGACCTCGCCCTGTCCCAGGCGCGCGCTGGCGCGCACATGGTCAGCCCGTCCGGCATGATGGACGGCCAGATCGGCGAGATCCGTAAGGCACTCGACCGCGAGGGCTTTGAGGACGTCATCATCATGGCGTACTCCGCGAAGTATGCCTCCAAGTTCTTTGGTCCGTTCCGCGATGCTGTCGGCTCGTCGCTGAAGGGCGATCGCCGCACCTACCAACAGGATCCCGCAAACGTGCGCGAATCCCTTTTGGAGACCGAACTGGACATCGCCGAAGGCGCAGACATTGTCATGGTCAAGCCGGCCTTGCCGTACCTGGACGTGCTGGCCAAGGTGGCAGAAATGTCGCCAGTGCCGGTGGCGGCCTACCAGGTATCCGGCGAGTACGCGATGCTCAAGGCAGCAGGCGTGAACGGTTGGATCGACTTCGAAGAGACCATGATGGAGTCGCTGGTATCCATTAAACGCGCTGGTGCGGACCAGATTCTGACCTACTACGCCATCGAAGCAGCAAAGCAGCTCAATGGTTAGCCTCCCGCCACTCAACCCGAAGAGTCCCAGCCACGTCGACGCCAGCGCCGTGGACAAGAAGACGCCGGGCGGCCCGCCGGAGGCCGTGCAGTTGATGCTGCGGTGCTGGGCAGTGATGATCGCAGGCGAGTTAATCCACCAGATTCTCTCCGTCGTATTCGCGTTCGTCGACCCGTCCGCGCTGCGGGACGCCGCCAAGCAACAAGCTAAGCAGCGTGGCGAGGAAATCTCGGACGGCCTAATCAACATGGGCGTCTACGGATCCCTGATCCTCATGACACTCATCCAGTTGGGTGTGCTGCTGTTGTTCGTGTTCGCGCTGCGCGCCGTGCGGAACAAAAGCTCCCAGGCTGGCAACGCGTACCGGCTGCTGCAGATCTTCGGGGTGTTCTTCGCCCTCCGCATGATCACGCTGTTCATGATGCAGCCCGCCTCCACCGCCATACCGGTGGTGTTCTACGGCATCGACGGTGTCGTCCAAATCATTCTGGGTGTGGCCGGCATTCTGGGCATCATCTACTCCACGGACAAAGACGCCGTGAACTGGGTAGCGCCCAAGAAGGATGCGTCGAAGAAAGACGCAGCCAAGACAGAGAAGGAACAGTAGGTCCCCAATGGCAGGCATGTTCCCCACGATGGTCTCCGACCCGAATGACAAGAACCGTAGGTACAGCGGCGAGGCCACTGAGCAGTGGCCCCGACCGCTACGTACCGCCTACTACCTGGTGGTTGCCAGTGCGGTGTTGATGATCGTCATCGGGCTGATGACCCTGGTCAAGGGCGTGCCTGGCCGGCTGCCGGATACCTGGATGATCGAAGGTGCCGACGAAGCATTGATCGAACGTTTCCGGTTCAATCTGCGCATCTTGGCGTGGGGCAACATCGCCTTGGCCATCCTGCTGTCGATGAGTGCGGCCTACTTCCATAAAGGGTCGAAGACTGCGCGAAGGATTGCAGCCGCAGGCATTGGGGCAACTGTGTTCCTCAACGTTGCCGGCTTCTTCATCGGCGTGGCTGGCTGGGCCTCCATCGTGGTGGTTGTCCTGCTTGTCGCAGCCCTGTTTGGGATGTTCCGGCCGGCGGCGAATGTGTTCGTCGATACGCGAAGTGGCGACCTGTGGAGGGGAGTTGCGTAAGTGAGCAACCACGAACACCTAGACAATTGCATCGAGGAAGCCCGCCACGCCGCACGCCAAGCAGGCATTGACCCAGGCACTGCGACGTGGGATCTGGACGGGGAACTTGTCCGCCCCAACGCCTCCTACGCCTTCGAGCTGGAGGGCATTGAGGACGGGCCCCAACTGACCGACATCGCCGAAGCACTTGAGGCGCTGCCAGGTGTGTCGGCGCGCTTGGTGTACCCGACGAAGATGGCGTGGGTCACCGCACCGGCAAGTACGCCGCTTGTGGAGCTCACCGACACCATCGAACGCTTTGGCGTCACCGCAACCGTGACCGACTCGACCCTGCAGCGTCGCGCACACGGCCGCTACTGGCAGGAACACCCGATGCCGCGCCGGGCGAAGCATCGTCGCAACGAAGAGGCAAACCTGATCGCCCGTGCGCAAGGGTTTGTGCGTCCGGTGTCGCGCCGCTCCCGCCGTGAAGGCGACGTGCTGTTTACCGCCCGCGACCTAGTCACACCGACGCGCCTTGTGGTGGCGGTGCTGCTGACCATCCCGGTGCTGCTACTCACCTACATCCCGTCGCTGGACTTCCCGGGCTGGCAGTGGGTGTGCTTCGCGCTGGCCACCCCGGTGGCGCTGTGGTGCGCATCCCCGTTCCACCGCGCCATGGCAGGCGGCGTGCGTCGCGGTATTTCGGCGCTAGACGGTGCGAGTTCGATCGCCATCCTGGCCTCCTATGTGTGGTCGTTTGCCATGCTGCTGTTTACCAGCGTCGGCGACATCGGCTACACCACCACCGGCAGCTGGATGCCACTGCGCATGTCAGACAGCCCCGAGCTGTATTTCGAAGTGTCCTGCACCGTGACCACGCTGCTGCTATTCGGCAGGTACTTCTCCATGCAGGTGCGCACCGATCTGCGCGAGGAACTCGAATCCCGCAGGCCCGGCGCCGAGGACGTCTACAACGTGGATCACCGCGACAAACGCGGCACACCCAGCCCCGAAGAGTTGCCTGCAACAGAGATCAGGCGTGGCGACGACGTCACGCTCACCGCAGGCCACATCATCCCAGTCGATGGGGAAGTGGTTGGTGGTTCCGGCCGGATTGGTGGGGAGCTCGTCGATACGCACCGCGACGAAGTCCTCAAAGTCGGCTCGATTGTCACCGCCGGCTCGGTGCTCGCCTCGGGCGAGATCAAAGTCCGCGCCGCGCGCGTCGGCCACACCACACTGCTTGCGGCGGTGCAGCGCTGGCTTGACGACGCCTCACGTCACCAAAACGCAGCCACCATGGTCTCGACTCGCTCCGCGGGCCTGCTGATCCCAACCGCCTATGTCATCGCGGTGCTCAACTTCGGACTCTGGCTGCTGTTTAACGGCAACATCAACACGGCCGCTGCGACGTCGCTGGCCATCCTGGTCGTCGTCGCACCCGTGAGTTTGGCCATCTCACCTGCACTCGCCATGCGCCAAGGCCTCGACTCCGCCGTGCGCCACGGCATGCTTGTGCGCGACGGCAACGCGCTTCGCACCCTGGCCGACACCGACATGGTCGTCTTCAACCGTGTGGGCACCCTGGTCAAACCGGAAATGCATGTGGAAACCGTCACCGCAGTACGTGGCGAAAGCACTGAACTGGTGCTGCGCATCGCCGGCGTCCTGTCTGCCGACTCGGACCACCCGGCCTCCAAAGCGATTGTGAAAGCAGCACGAGGAGCACGCGACGCCCGCTCCGGCGACCCACGCATCCCAGACTGGATCGAAGCCAACGGTGACACCTTCTCACCCGACGGCGAGTTCGGTGGACCAATTACCGCAACGTGGGGCACTGGTGAAAACGCACGCTCCGAAACGTTTGCGGCATCGCTGTGGCGCCCGACGAACCTGTCGCAACTCCACGGCAAACTCTCCGTCGCCGCCACGACTGGCGGCACACCCGTCGTCGTGCGGTGGGGTGGACGTGACCGCGGCGTGATCACGCTGTACGACCCCGCTAAAGACGACGCCATCCAGGCCATCGACCGCCTGGAATCCATGGGTGTGGAAACCGTCATGCTCACCCGCGACACCTACCCGGTGGCGCGCCGGTTCGCTGACTTCCTCGGCATCTCTCAAGTGCTTGCCGGCATTCACGGACTGGACAAACCCCATGCTGTGCGTGCACTGCACACACAAGGTTCCAACGTTGCCATGGTTGGCGACGCCTCCGTCCTGCCCACCCTGCGCGTCGCCGACTCCGGCATCCTGTTCGCCGAAGACGACCTCGCCGGCACCAAAGAGCCACGCTGGAGCGACGACGCCGAAGTCGTCCTCATCCGCGAAGACGTCATGTCCGTGCCCCAACTCATCGAGCACGCCCAACGCGTTAAACGCATCGCCAACAGCAACCTCGCCTTCGCCGTTGCGTACAACGCCACCGCAGTCGTCCTCGCCGCCGCCGGAGCCCTACCGCCCGTCGGTGCGACACTGCTCATGCTGGGCAGCTCCCTGTTCATCGAGGCGAAGTCGCGCCGGGCACGCCGGTTCAAGATCTAGGCTTTTCGCAGGTAGGCTAAGGCACTATGACTAGACGCGACCTTGTTAACGCTCCGTTCCTTGAGGCCGCCTACGGCCGCACTCCGTCCCGCACCCCGGTGTGGTTCATGCGCCAAGCCGGCCGTTCCTTGCCGGAGTACCGCAAGGTGCGAGAAGGCATTGCAATGCTGGATTCGTGCTTCATGCCGGAACTGCTCGCGGAGATCACGCTGCAGCCGGTGCGCCGCCACGACATGGACGCGGCGATCTTGTTCTCTGACATTGTGGTGCCACTGAAGGCAGCGGGTGTTGGGGTGGAGATCGTGCCGGGAACGGGCCCGGTGCTGGACGCTCCGATTCGCTCCCGTGCGGACGTAGACAACCTGCCGATCCTGGACCACACCGTGGAGGAAGTCGCCGAGGGGATCCGCATTATTCTCGACGAACTGAGCGACACCCAGGCCCTCATCGGCTTCGTAGGCGCGCCGTTCACTCTGGCCAGCTACCTCATCGAAGGCGGGCCGAGCAAGAACCACGAGAAGACCAAGGCGATGATGCACGGCGATCCGGAAACGTGGCACGCGCTCATGCGCCGCCTCGTGCCGACGATCACCGAGTTCCTCCGCACGCAGGTCGAGGCGGGCATCGACGCGATGCAACTCTTCGACTCCTGGGCGGGCTTCCTCACCGAAGCCGACTACCGCGAGTTTGTCCTGCCGTACTCGGTTGAAATCCTGGATTCAGTGGCGGGAGAGATCCCGCGCATCCACTTCGGTGTGGCCACCGGCGAGCTGCTCGGCGTCATGTCTGAGGCAGGCAGCGAGGTGATGGGTGTGGACTGGCGCGTGCCGCTGGACACCGCCGCGAAGCGTTTCGCCTCCCCGCGCGTGCTGCAGGGCAACCTGGATCCGGCGTTGCTGTTCGCCGGCACCGACGTGGTGCGCGAGGAGATTACCCGCATCAAGGGTGAGGCCGCCCGGGCAGTCGAAGCTGGCGACGCCACCGGACACATCTTCAACCTGGGCCACGGCGTACTGCCGACCACCGATGCGGACGCCATCACTGAGGCAGTGCGCATCATCCACGAGGAGATTTAATGAACATCGCCATTATCGGCGCAGGCCTTGCCGGTCTGACCGCAGCGTTCGAGCTTCGTAAACTCAGCTCGAACGAGGACACGGACGAGGCGAAAGTCGACGTTTACGAAGCCACTGACCGCATCGGCGGCAAGCTCTACACCGTCGCGTTCGAAGCCGGCCCGACCGATATGGGCGCCGAGGCATTCCTCGCACGCCGCAAGGATGCCGTCGAGTTCTTCACCGAGTTGGGTCTTGGTGATTCGCTCGTCGAGCCGTCCGGGTTGCGCTCCCTGATCTGGTCCAATGGCGAGGCCCGCGGTCTGCCTACCGGCGGCGTGATGGGCATCCCGTCTACCTCCGAAACGGTTGCGCACTTGGTCAGCGCCGAAACCGCAGCGCGTATCGACGACGAAGCTAACCGCGAAGGTTTCACCTGGGACACCGACGGCGACATGAACGTCGGCAAACTTGTGCGCGAGCGCTACGGCGACGAAGTCGTCGACGTCATCCTGTCGTCTCTGCTTGGTGGGGTCTACTCCTGTACCGCCGATGACCTGGGCGTTCGCGCCACCATCCCGCAACTGGCAGAAGAGCTCGACCGCCTCGCTGAAGCCGGCGACGGGAAGGTGCACCTGTCCACCGCCGTAGCCAACCTGGAGCGCTCTCGCGCGGAGCTGCCCACCGGCCAGGGGGCCGTCTTTAACACGTTCCGCGACGGCTACCACGAACTCTACGAAGCCCTTGCCGAACAGTCCGGGGCCGACATCTACATCGACGCGTTCATTTCACAGATCAGCCGCGAAGGCAACGGTTTCCGCCTCAAGGGTGGCGAGGACACCGTCTACGACCACGTCATCCTCGCCGTACCCGCACCGACCGCCGCGCTGCTGCTCAAGGAGGTCGCGCCGGAGGCAGCGCAGGAGCTGCAGTCGGTGAAGTTGGCCAACTCGGCAGTCGTCGGCATGCGGTTTGCCACCGACGAGGGCCTGCCGCAGAACTCGGGCGTGCTCGTTGCCACCGGTGCCGACGACGTGAAGGCCAAGGCGTTCACCTTCTCCTCGCGTAAATGGCCGCACCTCGCCGAACGTGGCGGCGCCATCGTGCGCGCAAGCTTCGGCCGCTTCGGCGACAACATCGCCCTGACCGCCACCGAAGACGACCTGGTGGACTGGGCACTCGACGACCTGAAAACCATCACTGGATTCGACGGCCGCGAGGCCGGCCTGGAGGAAATCTTCGTCCAGCGCTGGTTCGGCGGCTTGCCGCGTTTCGACGAACACCACCTCGCCACCGTGGCCAACGTCCGAAACATCATCGACAAGGTGGACGGCATCTCCGTCACCGGCGCCTGGGCGAGCGGCGTGGGGGTGCCGGCGGTAGTGGCGGACGCGCGCGTCGTCGCCAAGCAACTGCTTTAGGCATCCTCCCAGGGGTCGATGACCTCCACACCCGTGCCCTCAAAATCCTTGAGGTTGCGGGTGGCAAGCGGGGCATCGTGGGCGCGACAAATCGCGGCGATCATCGCATCGGCGTCATGGATCGGGCGCCCCATCCTTTTTCGCTCCACGACGATTTCGCCGAATGCCCAGGCAGCGTCTGTATCAAAAGCAAGGACACCGTTGCGCTGCTCGAAATTAGACAATTGCCAGAAGACAACGTGCTGAATTTCGTTCCGTCGGGCACCTGACGGCAAACTCCGAACGCCTCGGACAATCTCGCCGACTGTAATGGAAGTAATGCACTGCTTCGGGTCTGTGGTGGCTGCCCATCGTTTGACGTTTTCGTGCGGAGCCTTCCGGCAAAGCTCTGAAACAACGTTCGTATCAAGGATGATCATGACTGACCACCGCGACGGGCGGTGACCGCTTCATCCATAACACCGGCGAGGTCATCCATACCTCCCACCTCTTGGGAGAGCTCGAAAAGCTCCAAGCCAGCCTTTACAGGTCGGACTGCTTCTTCCAGAATATGACGTACCTCTGCCTCCATAGACCGTCCATTCATACTGGCCTGAAGTTTGATCTTGTGGCGTACTCTCTCGTCGACGCCACGGATAGTCAACGTGACGGTCTTCTCTGGCTTTTCAGCGGCTATGGTCTCAGCCCGACGCGTGATGCGCGTCGCTTTGCTTTTTTGGATAGCGCCCATGCTGCCTCCTTGCGATCCAAATTGTGCTGTCAAAATGCTAGCACCGATGGGCGATGCGTGGCTAGGGTCAAATGCGGGTTCTCCGCTAGGTTGATCACCTATGGAAGAACACGCCAACGAGCGCGATGCCGCCGAATTTGCCGAAGCCGCCGAAGCTGCCGGCGCTGCTGATGCCGCGGCACCCACCGAACCCGCCGAGAAGGAATGGTGGGAAGAAGAAGGCCTGCCCTGGAACGGCAAACCCACCAAAGCCGACTACTGGTGCCTTGCCTGGTTTGGCTTCGTCGGTATCTTCGGCCTGGCGATGATCCCGCTGCGTGCATGGCTGCTCGGGCTGCACCCACCGGTCCTGCTGGCACTGACCGGCTCGCGCGTCGGCGCCGCCTCCACCGGTGCGCTCGCCGCGGTGGGGGAGGCGCCCCACTGGCTGATCTACCTGCTCATCGGGTCCTTGGTGAATATCAAGTTCGACTGGATCTACTGGTGGGCCGGCAAACTCTGGGGTCGCGGCATCCTGGACGTGCAGGCGGCGAACTCGAAACGCGCGGCGAAGAACATCGCGCGCGTGGAAGGGTGGGCGATCAAGCTCGGCTGGATCGGTATCTTCCTGGCGTACGTGCCCATTCCGTTGCCGATCGCATTTGTGGTGTTCGTGTTCATGGGCATCTCGGGTATGCCGTTGTGGAAGTTCATGGTGCTGAACTTCATCTCCAAAACCCTCTGGTCGTTCCTCTACCTTGGACTGGGCTGGTGGATCGGTGAGCCGGTCGTGGAGGTCCTGGACCAGTACGCCAAGGTGGCCAACTGGGTTGCAATTGCGCTGTTGGTCGTGGTGTTTTTCGGTATCTTCCGCAACCAGTCGAAGAAGAAAGGGCGCGCCGTCGAGGCCGTGGGCAACGAGCTCGAGGCAGGCAAGTAGCGAAAATGGTCGCCAACGCAAAATAGTTCCACGCTCCCGGTTGGGGCGTGGAACTATTTTCGTTCTGGTTGCCGTCTTCCCTGGGGAAAGTGAATCTTCTTGCCCGTCGGGGTGAAGAAAGTTCCCTGAGCGGGAACTTTCTTCACTTAAAGGGCAGGGGCGAGGGGCGGAGCAAGGACAGAGGCGGGGCGACGGAGGGCAGGTGAACCCCCTACCGGTTGACCACGACGGTGGAGAAGTCCTCGTCGCCGCGGCCGGCCTCCTGCTGTTCCTCCAGGGAGGCAAGCGTTGCGGCGACGGCCGGCAGGTCCTTGTCGGCGGTGGCCAGCATGAGGCGGGCGTCCTTGGCGATGGCGTCGGCGGTGAAGTCGCCAGGCGAGGTGGAGCGCTCACCCAACAGGAATGGGCTCTTCATGTTCACGATGAACTCCAGGCCGGTGGAGCCGAGCATGTCCACGACCTGCTCCGGCGCGAGACCCTGCGACTCGCCCAAAGCCAACGCCTCCTTGAAGCCCTGGATGGTGACGGCCAGGGCCAGGTTGGCCAAGAGCTTGCCGGTGGCGGCGGCTGGGGCGGTGTCGACAACCTTCAGACGTTCCGGGTTGGCGGCGGCCCAGGGGGCGACGACGTCGGCGACGGTGGATCGTCGAGAAGCATCGGCTCCGCCGACGTAGACGCCCAACTTGCCTGCGCGGGCGGGCGGCAGGGAGCCGACTACCGGGGTGTGGACGTAGCCGGGGACGGCGGCGGCGAACTCGGCGGCGTCCTCCGGGGAGATGGTGGTGGAGTCTGCCCAGGTCACGCCCTCGGGGATGAGGGCAGGTTCGATGACGACCTCGCGGACAGTGTCCGGGCCGAACAACGACGTAATGACAAGATCCGCGCCCTTGACGGCCTCCTCCGGCGTGTCGGCGGCACGCGCGCCACGTTCGACCAGGGGAGTGGTCTTTTCGGCGGTGCGGTTCCACACGGTCAGCGAGTGGTCGTCGACAAGTTTGAGCGCGAGCTCAGTTCCCATACGGCCAAGGCCTAAAAACGCAATTTTCATATGGCCTACGATAGACAACCATGACTTCCCAGAACCCGACTTCAGGCAATACGCAGCGTTCGGCCGAATTGTTCGAGCGCGCGCAACGTTTCACACCGGGCGGGGTGAACTCGCCTGTGCGCGGGTTTGGCTCGGTTGGCGGCCAGACTCGCTTCATCCAGAGTGCGCATGGCTCGCAACTTATCGACGTCGACGGCAACAAGTACGTCGACCTCGTCTGCTCCTGGGGCCCGATGGTGCACGGCAATGCCCACCCGGAGATCATCGAGGCGGTAGAGAAGGCCCTGGTTAACGGCCTGAGCTTCGGTGCGCCGACGGAGGCTGAGATCGAGATCGCCGAGCACATCGTCTCCCGCACGTCCGTGGACGAGGTGCGCATGGTCAACTCCGGCACCGAGGCCACCATGTCCGCAGTGCGCCTCGCCCGCGGCTTTACCGGTCGCCCGAAGATTCTGAAGTTTGAGGGCTGCTACCACGGCCACGTCGATGCACTGCTGGCGTCTGCGGGCTCCGGCATTGCAACGTTCTCCCTGCCGGACTCGCCGGGTGTGACCGGTGCGCAGGCGGCGGACACCATCGTCGTGCCGTACAACGACATCGAGGCCGTCGAGCGCGCCTTCCGTGAGAACGAGGGCCAGATCGCCGCGATCATCACCGAGGCCGCCGCGGGCAACATGGGCACTGTCGCGCCGCAGAACGACTTCAACGCGAAGCTCAAGGAGGTCGCACACCTCAACGGCGCGCTGCTCATTATCGACGAAGTGATGACCGGCTTCCGCACCTCCTACTCCGGCTGGTACGGCGTGGACAACGTCGCGGGCGACCTGACTACCTTTGGCAAGGTCATCTCCGGCGGCCTGCCGGCAGCTGCGTTTGGTGGCCGCCGCGACATTATGGAGAAGCTCGCGCCGAACGGCCCTGTCTACCAGGCAGGCACCCTGTCCGGTAACCCGGTGGCCATGGCGTCCGGCCTGGCGTCGCTGCGCCTGGCCAACGAGGACATTTACCCGACGCTGAACCGCAACGCCGATACGCTTGCGCAGCTTCTTAGCGACGCCCTCACCCGCGAAGGCGTCGCCCACCACATCCAGCGCGCCGCGACCATGCTGTCCGTGCGTTTCGCTGAGGGCGAGGGCCACAACTTCGCCGATATGCAGGCTGCGGACACGTTCCGTTACGCACCGTTCTTCCACGCCCTGCTGGACGCAGGCGTGTACGCACCACCGAGCGCGTTCGAGACCTGGTTCGTCTCCACCGCGCTGACCGACGAGGACTTCGGCCGCATCGAGGACGCCCTCGGTGCCGCGGCGAAGGCAGCCGCCCAGGCGGTGGCGCCGGAGTGAGCGACGCGTTGAACCCGGGCGGGCAGTCCCGGACGATTGTGCACCTGGTACGCCACGGGGAGGTCTACAACCCGAAGAAGATCCTCTACGGGCGGATGCCGGGCTACCACTTGTCGTCGCGAGGCAAGTCCATGGCGCTGGTCACCTCGAAGTTCTTCGAGGGCCGCGACGTGACGTACCTGGCGGCGAGCCCGCTCGAGCGCGCGCAAGAAACGGCGCAACCGATCGCGGAGGTGACTGGCTGCGAGATCCAGACGCGCGAGGATATCCTCGAGGCCGGCAACACCTTCGAGGGCCTGCGCACCAAGGGCTGGCGCACCCAGTTGGCCAACCCGATCCGCTGGCGCCACATGACCAACCCGTTCAAACCGAGCTGGGGCGAGCCCTACGACGCCATCCTGGAGCGCATGTGGGACGCCGTGATCGACGCCCGCGACATCGCCGACGGCCACGAGGCGGTCATGGTCAGCCACCAGCTGCCAATTGTCATGGTGCAGCGCCAGGTGCAGGGCAAGCCGCTCGCACACATGAGCCGCCAGTGCGACCTGGCCAGCGTGACGTCACTTGTGTTTGAAGGTGGCCGTGTTGTTGACTGGGCCTACAACACCCCAGCCCAGGAGATCTAGGTAAACACCATGACGAAGAAGCGGAAGCTTATCGCCACTGCGTGCTGCGCGGCGGCGCTGGCGCTTTCGGCCTGCTCAAGCTCGTCGGCGGACCAGGGCGGAACCTTCTCGTTCCACTCCCCGGGTGGCCAGACGGAGATCACCTACGACGAGGCGGAGCGCAAGCCCCTTGCCGGTTTTGAGGGCGAGTCCCTCATGGAGCCAGACCAGACGATCGCACTGTCGGATTTTGAGAACCAGATCGTGGTGCTCAACGCCTGGGGCCAGTGGTGCGCGCCGTGCCGTGCGGAGGTGGATGACCTCGAGGAGATCCAGCAGCACCTGCAGGCCAACGGGCAGGGCACCGTGCTGGGCATCAACGTGCGCGACTCCAATGCGGAGATTGCCCGGGACTTCGTCAAAGACAACGGCGTGACCTACCCGTCCATCTACGACCCGCCGTTTAAGACCGCCGCCTCGCTCGGTGGCGTGCCGTCCTCGGTGATCCCGACCACGATCGTGCTGGACAAGCAACACCGTCCGGCCGCGGTGTTCCTACGCGGGGTGACTGCGGATGACTTGATCGAGGTCGTCGACCGTCTCGCCGGGGAGGCTTAGGTGGGCCTTGCCGACATCGTCACCGACGGCCCGCTGCTGTTCGGCCTGCTTGCTGCCGCGCTGGCCGGGTTGGTGTCGTTCGCATCCCCGTGCGTGATCCCGCTGGTGCCGGGCTACATCTCGTATCTGACCGGCGTGGTCGGCGGCGAGATGACCATGGACGACAAAGGCCCGCGCGTGGCCCGCAAACACTGGGCGGTCGCCGGTGCGGCTACGTTGTTCGTCGCCGGGTTCACGGTTGTGTTCCTGCTGGCCACGGTCACGGTGTTCGGCGCGGCCAGCGCGATCGCGCTCAACGCCCAGACGCTCACCCGCATCGGCGGGGTGGTCACCATCCTCATGGGCCTGGTGTTCATGGGTGCGGTGCCGGCGCTGCAAAACGACACCCGCATGCAGCCCAAAAAGTGGACCACGATCCTTGGCGCGCCGCTGCTCGGCGGTGTGTTCGCGCTGGGGTGGACGCCGTGTTTGGGGCCGACGTTGGCGTCGATCATCTCGGTGTCGGTTGGCACCCAGGGGCTTACCGCAGCCCGCGGCGTGCTGCTTGTCGTCGCGTATTGCATCGGCCTAGGCCTGCCATTTCTGCTGGTGGCGTTGGGGTCGTCGAAAGCTGTGCGCTCCATCGACTTTCTAAGCAAGCATTCGCGCGCCATCCAGATCGCAGGCGGCATCGCCATGATCCTCGTCGGGCTTATGCTGCTCACCGGCGCATGGGACGCGTTCATCGGCTGGTCGCGCCAACTCGTCGACGGTTTCGGAAGGACGATCATCTAAATGAAGACGGCACAAACCTGGCTGCGCAAGGCGTGGCACTGGCTCACCAGCATGCGCACCGCACTCATGCTGCTGTTCATCCTCGCGCTCGCGTCCGTGCCGGGTGCTCTGCTGCCGCAGCGCCAAGTCAGCGCAACGCTTGTCGACGACTACCTGCGCGCCAACCCCACCATGGGGCCCATCTACGACCGCCTGCAGCTCTTCGACGTCTTCAACTCCACCTGGTTTGTTGCCATCGTGCTGTTGCTGGTCATCTCCCTGATCGGCTGCATCATCCCGCGCTCCATGGACCACTGGCGGGCCTACAACGCCAAGCCGACCCGCGCTCCGCGCTACCTGTCCCGCATGCCAATGCATACGGAGGGTGTGGTTGAGGGGGACGAGGGGGTCGTCGCAAAGCAAGTGCGCGACAAGCTCAAGCGCTGGCACGTCGCCGAATACCAACCCGACGAAGACCGCGCGGGCGTGTTCTCCATCTCGGCGGAACGCGGCTACACGCGTGAGTTGATGAACCTGATTTTCCACATCGGCATCGTCGGCATGATCGTCGCCTTCGCCGCAGGCCGCATGGTGTTTTACGAGGGCCAGACCATCGTGATCACCAATTCCGAGCACGAAAACGCCATCCCCGTCGAACAGTCGCGCGTGTTCTGTAACACCTCGCCCGCCAACTTCGACGTGTTCCGCGCCGGGCCATTTTTCGACGGCACCGGCCTGACCCCCTTCTGCTTCGAATCACAAGACTTCAAGGCGAAATACCTCAACAACGGCCAAGCCAACGAGTTCTCCTCGGACGTGACCTACACCGACGACCTCAACGCGCCGCAGGACGAATGGGATCGCGCCACTCTGACCGTCAACGGCCCGCTGCGCATCAACGGCGACCGCATCTACCTGCAAGGCCACGGCTTCGCCCCGCAGATCACCATCACCTGGCCGAACGGGGAGACCCGTACCCAGATGGTGCAGTTCCGCCCCACGGACGTGACCACGTTCCTGTCGTCTGGCGTGATGCGTTTCGATCCACCGGCCGGCATGTACCCGGATTTGGGGGAGCGCCGCAAGAACCAGATCGCCATCGAGGGCAACTTCGCGCCCACCGCCAACTGGACCGGCCCGAACGGCGACCAGTTGCAGTCCGCCTTCCCCACGATGGATGACCCGGCGATTTCCGTCGACGTCTACGTCGGTGACGCCGGCCTGGATACCGGCCGCCCGCAGAACATCTTCACGCTCGACCAGGCGCTCGTCGCCGAAGGCCTGCTGCAGAAAGTCACCCGCGTCCAGCTGACCCCGGGCTCCGAAGCCACCGTGGACACCGACGGCGGCGAGGTGAAGGTGCGTTTCGACGGCGCCGCCGAATACGCCAACTACCAAATCTCGCGCGACACCACCCAGATCTGGGCGCTGATCGCCTCCACCGTCATGCTGCTCGCACTCGCCGGCTCGCTGGCGATTAAACGCCGCCGCATCTGGGTCCGCCTGCACCCGTCCGACACGCCGGGCCACACCGTCGTGGAGATCGCCGGCCTCGCCCGCACAGACCGCGCGGGGTGGGGACGCGAGTTCGACGAGCTCGCAGCAGAGCTTCTTAGCGACGATTCACACCTCGAACGTCGCGAAGACGAAGAAGAATTTGACCCCTATGACCTTGGAAAATAGGTGCCCGGTGGAGTAGGTTAAGACCTATGCTTGTCAACACCACCATGGCGGAGCTGTCCGACCTGACATTCCGCACCGCATTCATCATCTACATCGTGGCGCTGATCATGTCCTTCATCTACTACGGACGCGTCACGGCAGTCATCGACGTCCGCCGCGAAGCCCTGGCGGAGAAGGCCGAAAAGGCAGAGAAGAAGGTGTTGGTGGGAGCTGGCGGGCCGGATGTCGTCGATACGCAATCGGCGCTCGACGACTCGGAATACACCGCCAAGGTGGCCAGCGCCCGCAAGTGGGCCGGCATGACCCAGGCGCTGGTCTGGGTGGGCGTGGCGCTGCACGTGGTGGCGTTTATCACCCGTGGCCTCGGCGCGAAGCGTTTCCCGCTGGGCAACCTGTACGAATACATCCTGTTCATGACCGCCGTGATCATGGTCGTTGCCGCCGTGGTGGTGCAGCGCAAGGGCTGGCACACCATCTGGCCGTGGCTGCTGTTCCCAATGGTCATCGCGATGTTCCTCAACTCCACGGTGTTCCACATGCAGGCCGCCCCGGTGGTGCCGGCGCTGCAGTCCTACTGGCTGCCGGTCCACGTGTCCTCCGCGGCGATCGGCGCATCCATCGGCCTGGTCTCCGGCGCGTTCGCCCTGCTGTACCTGCTGCGCATGTGGCAGCCCCGCGGCGGGGAGCACGGCTTCTTCGGCGCCATTGCGCGCCCGCTGCCGTCCGCGAAGACGCTCGACCAAATCGCCTACAAGACCGCCGTGGTCACCCTGCCGCTGTTCGGCATCGGCATCGTCTTCGGCGCCATCTGGGCCGAGGTAGCCTGGGGTCGCTTCTGGGGTTGGGACGCGAAGGAAACCGTGTCCATGATCACCTGGATCCTCTATGCCGCCTACCTCCACGCCCGCGCTACCGCCGGCTGGAAGTCCACCGCAGCGGCGTGGATTAATGTGTTCGCCATGGCGATGACAATCTTTAACATGACCTACGTCAACACCGTGATCGCGGGTCTGCACTCCTACGCAGGGCTGAACTAGTGAAGGTGCTGATCACCGGCGGTGCCGGTTACATCGGGTCCACAATTGCGTCCTGCTGCGATGATGCCGGCATCACGCCGGTAATTCTGGACGACTTCTCCACCGGCCTGCGCACCTTCGGCGAACGCTTCGACTGCTACGAGGGCGACGTCGCTGATGTCGCCTTGCTCGAGCGCGTGTTCACGGACCATCCCGATATCTTCGCGGTGATCCACTGCGCCGCCAAGATCGTCGTCCCCGAGTCCGTCGAGCGCCCCCTGTTGTACTACGACAACAACGTGGCCAAATCCATCACGCTGCTGTCCGTCATGGAGCGTTTCGGCGTGCGCCGCTTCATCCTGTCGTCCACCGCGTCCATGTACGAGCCGGGCCCCGACTACATGGTCGACGAAACCAGCCCTGTCGACCCGCAAAGCCCCTACTCCGCGTCGAAGTGGTTGTTGGAGCGAGTGCTTCGCGACGACACCGCCACCGGCCACCTCAACGCCATCGCCCTGCGCTACTTCAACCCCATCGGCGCCGACCCGGCCCTGCGCACAGGCCTGCAGAACCCGGTCCCGTCCCATGCGTTGGGCAAGATGATCTCCGCCTACCGCGCCGGCGAGACCTTCACCGTCACCGGCGTTGATTGGCCGACCCGCGACGGCTCCGGCCTGCGCGACTACATCCACGTTTGGGACCTCGCCCGCGCCCACGTCGCCTGCCTGCAGCGTTTCGACGACATCTCCACCGGCTACGACGTCATCAACCTCGGCACCGGCCAGGGCACCACCGTCTTCGAACTCGCCGAGGCCTTCGGTGAGGCCACCGGCACCCCACTGTCCGTGGCCACCGGCCCGGCCCGCCCCGGCGACGTAGTCGGCTGCGCTACCCGCACCGACAAAGCCCACGACGTGTTGGGCTGGATCCCCGAACGCTCCATCGCCGACGGGGTGCGCGACTCCCTGGCCTGGTCTGAGAAACTCCCCGCCGTTCTGGAACACGAGGCCAACCGATGACCAAACCCCGCAACAAGCAGGGTAAACCCGCCAGTGACGATCCGGTGCTTATCGCCCTCGGCGAGCAAATCGCCTCCCGGCGTCGCGCTTCGGGGCGTTTGCAGCAGGACGTCGCCGACGCCGCCGGCGTGTCCCGCTCCACCCTGCACACCATCGAGCACGGCGGCGCCGGCGTTCGGTGGGAGAAGGTCATCTCGGTGGCCCACACCCTGGGCCTGAAGGTTGTCCTGGCGGAGTCGGACTGACACTTTCTGCCGGAATCTGTCAGCGCACCGCATTGCGCCTGGTCAGAAATCGGCCCTGACAGATTTCGCAAAATCTGTCAGGGAGGGACAAATAGTTCCACGCCCGCGCCGGAACCCGGGAACTATTTGCGCGATCTCAAAAACCGACCTGGGGGAAGTGAAATATTTCTCCTCCCAAACCCAAGAAAGTTCCCGGGCGGGGAACTATTTGCAAACCCGCCCCTAGTCCAGTTCACCGCGGCGCCGGCGGCGTTCTTCATCCTCGCGGCGCTTGCGTTCGGCTTCTTCGCGGGCGCGGCGCTCCTTGAACCGGTTCTTCTCGATGTTCCAGAGGAACTCTTCGTCATCGTCAGGACCTTTAATGACCGGCTTTTGGGGTTCCTGGAGGCCGCGCTGGCTGCCGTAGCGCTGCGCGGAGCCGGGGCCGAACGCTTTCCACATGAGGATGACGGCCAGGATGATCAATGCAAGGAGTAGCAATCTTCCCATGGTTTTAAACATACTTGCCCGCCGGTTAGGGTTAGCCATGTGAATGAGGAAACTTCTCCGCAGGTAGATCCGCAGGCTAAGTCGCGCGCGAATAGGGCGGTCGCGGTGTATGGCGTGTTGCGGTTGGTGTTGTTCATTGCGCTGACGGTTGTGATTCAGCTCTTTGCAGTGCTTATCGACGCCCCCGTGCCCGTCATCATGTCCGCCCTCCTTGCCCTTATCGTGGCGTTCCCGCTGTCCATGCTGGTGTTTAAGCGCCAGCGGTTGGAGGCGAACGCGGCGGTGGCGGAGCTGAAGCGTCAGCGCGATGCTCGCAAGGAGTGGATCCAGAGCGAGCTCGCGGACCGCTAGAGGCGCCGGCAGCGCAGCGCGGACAGCCGGCGCGAGCAGCCAGAGCGCCGGCGCGAGCAGCCAGGGCGCCGATAGCCGTCGCTAGCGGCCGAGTTCGTGGCTGAGCGCCTCGAGTTCGCCGCCGCCGGCCATTTGGTGGGTGAGCTCGTCGAGCGTGACGTTCTCGCGGGGCTCATCGAGCTCCTGGCGGCCGAGTTTCAGGATGGTGAAGTGGTCACCGACCAGGTAGGCGTGGTGGGGGTTGTGGGTGACTAAGACGACGGCGATGCCGCGGTCGCGGGCGGCCGCCACGAAGCGCAGGACCACGCCGGATTGTTTGACGCCGAGGGCGGCGGTGGGCTCGTCGAGAATAAGCACGCGGGCGCCGAAGTAGACGGCACGTGCGATGGCGACGACCTGGCGTTGGCCGCCGGAGAGGTTGCCGGCATCGACGTCGACGTCGGGGATGTCGATGCCCATTTCGCGGAGTTGTTCGGCGCAGATCTGTTTCATTTCGGTGTCGCGAAGTGCACCGAAGCGGCCGGTGAGTTCCTGGCCGAGGAAGAAGTTGCGCCACACGCTTAACTCGTCGACGATCGCGAGCGTTTGGTGCACGGTGGCGATGCCGGTGTCGATGGAGTCGCGGGGGGAGGTGAAGGTGGTGGGGGTGTCGTCGATAAGCAATTCGCCCGATGTGGGCTGGTGGAGCCCGGCAAGGATCTTGATCAGCGTGGACTTGCCGGCGCCGTTGTCGCCGAGGACACAGGTGACTTCGCCTTCACGGACGGTCAGGTTCACGCCGCGCAGGGCGTCGAAGCTGCCGTAGGACTTGGTGATGTTTTTCAGTTCGATGACAGCCACTTAGCGCCCCTTGGTGTATTTGGCGAAGGACGTGTTGGTGAACACGGCGAAGAGCAGCGTTGCGCCGAGGAAGAACTTGAACCAGTCGGGGTTCCAGCCGGCGTAGACGATGCCCTGGTTAGTCAGGCCGAAGATCAGCGCGCCGATGGCGGTGCCCACTGCGGTGCCGCGGCCGCCGGTCATGGCGCAGCCACCGATGACGGCGGCAATGATGTAGAGGAATTCGTTGCCCACGCCTTGGCCGGCCTGGATGGAGTCGAAGGCGAACAGAGTGTGCATGCCGACGAACCAGGCGGCGAAGCCGACGCCCATGAACAGCAGGATCTTCACGCGGCGAACCGGCACGCCGACGGCGCGGGCTGCGTCCTGGTCGCCGCCGACTGCGGTGATCCAGTTGCCGAACTTGGTGCGAAACAGCACGAACGAGGCGATGGCGACGAACAGGATCCACCACAGCACGGTCACGTTGAGGGTGACGTCGCCGATGGTGAAGGTGCCGGCGAAGACCTTGCGGGCGGACGGGAAGCCCTCCATGTCGGCGATGGTCGGCGTGGCCACCTGGCCGGTGATGAACTTGGTCACGGCGAGGTTGAGGCCCTGCAGCATGAGGAAGGCCGCCAGGGTGATCAGGAAAGAGTCGATGCCGGTGCGTGTGACCAAAAAGCCGTTGAGTGCGCCGATGGCCAGGGAGATGCCCAAAGCCATGAAGGCGCCGACCCACGAGTTGAGGTGCAGGTTGTAGTTCAGCATCGTAGCGGCGAGCGCGGCGGTGGTGACGGCGACGCCTGAGGACAGGTCGAATTCCCCGCCGATCATGAGCAGTCCGACGGCGAGTGCCACGATGCCCAGTGTCGACGACGCGTACAACGTGGTCGCAAACGCTTCAAAGGAACGGAATGCGGGCGCGACTGACAGGAAGAACGCGAAGATGGCGATGAAGCCGAGCAGGGACGCGAACTCGGGGCGCCGGATTAGTTTGGCTAGTCCGGTGTGGGTGCGTAGTCGGTCGTCGCCGGAGGTCGATTCCTCGCGCGACTCGTCGGCTGTGACGGCAGTGCTCATCGCATACCTGCCTTTGCGGCCTCAGCGACCTTGTCCACGTTCGACTTATCGACGAACGACGGCCCGGTGTACACCGGCCGTCCTCCACCGAGGGTGCCGCCGTTGCGTTTCGCGACCCACAATGAATCCACGGCAAGGTAACCCTGCAGGTATGGCTGCTGGTCGACGGCGAAGGCGACGCGGCCGTCGGCGATGGCGTCGACAAGCTCGGCGTTGGTGTCAAAGGTGGCAACCTGCGCCTCGGAGCCGGACTGCTTCACGGATTCGGTGGCGCGCATGGCCACCGGCGCCTGGAGGGCAAACACGGTGTCGAAGCTCTTGTCCTGCGACAGCTTCGAGGTGATCGTGGACTGCACAGAGGTGAGGTCCTGGCCGTTGACGTAGAGCAGTTCGACGTCGCCGCCGAGGCCGTTACGCACGCCGTCGCAACGCGCTTCCTGCGAGGAGTTGCCCTGCTCATGGATGATGCACAGGACCTTCTTCTTGCCTTCTTCCTTGAGGCGCTCGCCGGCGGCGTTGCCCGCCACGGTTTCGTCTTGGCCGAAGAAGCCGGTCATGCCGTAGTCCTGGTACTTGCTCATGCCGGCGTTGAGGCCCACGACGGGGATGCCGTGGTCAACAGCATTGCGGGCTGCTGGGCCGATGGCCTCGGCGTTCGGCATGGTCACGGCGATGCCGTCCACACCGGCGTCCACGGCAGAGCGCACCAGGTTCGCCTGGTTGGGGGCCTGCGGGTCGGAGGAGTAGCGCAGCTCGATGTTGTCTTTCTTGGCTGCGTCCTCGGCGCCCTTGCGCACGAGGTCCCAGTAGGTGTCGCCCGGTGCGCCGTGGGTGACCATGGCGACGACGTAGCGCGGAGTGTCCACGCCGCCGGCGGTGCCTTCGGTGTTTTCTGCCCGCGGGGCGCCGCCTGTCGACGAGCACCCGGCGAGCATCGTCGCAGCCATCAGCGCTGCGGCAACGAGTGTTTTCCGTGCCTTGAGCATTACAAGAGTGTGATCCAAAGCACCCTATTTGTCAAGGTCATGGGCAGCGTCACAGGCAGCGCCGCGGGCCGACTCAGAAGACTCCCGCAATAAGCAACATTGCAGGTAGCGCCAGGAAAGTGGTGAGGAAGACGGTGTCGCGGCAGATCACTTCGCCGGAGCGGTACGTGGCCGCGTAGTTGTACACGTTCTGGGCGGTCGGCAGCGCACACAGGATCAGGGCGGCGTACATGTCGCTGCCGGTCAAGCCCATTTGCGTAGCGACGACCCACGCCACCGCCGGCATGCCGATGAGTTTGAGGGCGGTAGCGGTGATCGTCGGTAAGCGGTGGCTCTGGAGGACCTTCTCGCCCGTGAGCGACGCGCCGAAACTCATGAGGATCAGCGGGATGGAGGCGCCGCCGAGGATTTCCAAGGGGGCCAGCACTGGTTCGGGCACGGTCCACGAGGACGCGGACACGGCAAAACCGGCGAAAGCCGCAACAACAACCGGGGCGGTCAGACCAGCAAGGACCGACTTGAGCACGCCCGACGCGCCGCGGTCCAGACCTGCGATAACGATGGGGGAGAGCACCGCCATCTGCAGCACCAGCGCCGGGATGACGTACGTCGGATCGCCCAGCACATACGTGGCAATGGGCAGGCCGATGTTGACCGAGTTGTAGTAACTCGACGACGCCGCACCCGCCATCGTCTCCGCCGTGTCCTGCTTGAACCACACGGCGCTGATGATCCAGTAGATGATCATCGTGGCCACCGTGGCAATCGCGATGACCAAAATGACCGGGGAGAAAAACGCGTCCGTGTCCGAGACCGCCACTGAGGAGAAGATCAGCGCCGGGGTGGCCACGTAGAACGCGATGCGGTTGAGCTGTAGACGTTGCTCGCCCGGTCCAATGACGCCTTTGTGAGCAAGCCACCACCCCGCTGCGATGACAGTGAAGATGATGGCAAAACCGGTAAGGACGTCAAGCATGCCGTTACCTTAGAACGTCTCCTTCGGGACGTACTCACTCCACCCGAAATCGCTCTCGTTCGGCATGTCGGAGGTGTACGGCACGGGCTCGCCCGCGCCGCCGAAAATCGCTGAGCCCACCGACGCCATGGCCAGGGCTGTCACCACCGACCAGATCAGCATCGCCTTGCCGTTCATGCCCAGCACCGGGATGAGGTCCTTGCCTTCAGCGCCGCTGCGCACCTTCATAATTGCCGCTACCGCAAATGGCAGGGCAATAAACGCCGCAAGCGCAGGCTTTGCAGAGATGGCCAGCACGATCGACACCCCGAACGGGACGAGGGTGAGGAAGGTGAAGAGGCGGCGCGAGTTGTCGTCGCCAAGCCGCACTGCAAGCGTGCGCTTCCCGGCCTCGGCATCGGTGGGGATGTCGCGGATGTTGTTGGCCAGGTTCACCGACGCGGAGATCGCACCGACCGCGATGGCGCACAGGAGGGCCTCCCAGGACACGAACCCGGTCTGCGTAAACGCCGTACCAATCACGGCGACGAGGCCGAAGAAGATAAAAACAGATACTTCGCCAAAGCCCGAGTATCCGTACGGGCTCTTGCCGCCGGTGTAGAACCAGGCCGCGGCGATGCACAGCGCGCCAACCAGGATCAGCCACCACGCGCCCGAGGCGACGGAGAGGATGATGCCAAATACGGCAGCCACCGCGAACGACGCAAACGCCGCGAGTTTCACATGCTCCGGCTCCGCAAGCCCGGCCGCGGTCAGGCGGGTCGGGCCGGTGCGGTCCTCGTCCGTGCCGCGGATGCCGTCGGAGTAGTCGTTGGCAAAGTTCACGCCGATGATCAGCGCCCACGCCACGATGAACGCCAAGATTGCGTACTCCAGGTCCGCGAGCCCGTAGAGGGCGGCGGCGCCGGTGCCGGCGATGACGGGGGCGAAGGCGTTTGGCCAGGTGTGGGGGCGTGCGGCCTCCCACCAGTGGTGCAATGTGGCGGAATCAGTCATGCACTCCATCATGCACCCTTGCGCTGCGGTGGGCTAGGGTAGTTCGCCATGTGGATTGACTATGCCGTGCGCCAGGGGCTCGTGGCGACGAGCGCGTTTGTGCGGCTGCCAATCCTGAACCACGCCGCGCAACACGCCGATATTGCCTTCCCTACCAGCGGGGATACCGTCATCTCCCTGACCACACACGGCTCGAGGGTGAAGTCGGCGGCGTCCGCGATCGCCTCGCTTCTTGTGGGCACGAAACGCCTGCCGGTGCATTTGTGGCTCGACCCGGTGGACTTTCATGCACCGTGGCCCGCCACCTTGCGCGGGCTCGTGGACCGTGGCCTGCACGTCCATAAGTCCCCCGGCGGCCTCGGACCCCACACGAAGTACTTCGGTACCTTCCAGGAACTGCCCGGCCATAGCGTGATCACGGTTGACGACGACGTCCTCTACCCCCGCAACTTCGCCACCACCCTCACCAACGCAGCCGACCCGTCGAACGTCACCGCGTTTCGCGCCCACCGCATCACGCTTGATTGCGACACCATCGCCCCCTACAAAAAGTGGCGCCCCGTCCGCACCACCGAGCCATCTCACCTGAACTTCGCCACCGGCGTGGACGGCGTGCTGTACCCACCGAACATGGTGGAGTTCGTCGCCTCCCGCGGCACAGCGTTTCTCGACGTCTCCCCGCGCGCCGACGACGTCTGGCTCAACCACTGTGCGCTTCGCGCCGGATTCCCCGTCCGCCAGGTGGCGGACCGCCCCGCCTCGTTCCCGCTCGTGCCCGGCTCCCAACGCGTGCGCCTGTCCCGCGACAACCTCGCCGGCGGCAACGACACCCAAATCGCCGCAACCTACACCGAGAAGGACGTGAACCTGCTCCTCGCTGCTGTGTAGTGGGTGTACACGGCGGTGGAGGACTACGCTTTTACGCGTGAGCACACCATCCACCCCACGGTGGTTCCGTCCGGCGCAGCTGACTGCGCTGGGTTTTCTCGTACTGATCGCGTTCGGCACTGCGTTGTTGTGCATGCCGTTCGCCTCAGCCGACGGCACAGCAACGCCGTTCATGGATGCCTTGTTTACCGCCACGTCCGCCACATCGCTGACGGGCCTGGTCACGGTGGATACCGGCAGCCACTGGAGTATCGCGGGCCGCGTCATCGTTATCACGCTGATCCAGGTCGGCGGCCTGGGCATCATGAGTATTGCCTCGCTGACCGGCATGCTGCTGACTGGCCGAGTGAAGTTGCGGTCGCGCTACTCTACGGCTGCTGAAGGGCGTCCGATTTTGGAAGGCGGGGTGCGTGCCACGCTCGTCGCTACGCTATTGCTCACCTTCGCCTTCGAACTGTTTGTTGCAGTGATCCTGTTCTTCCGCTTCATGGTCGAATACGACATGCCGGTCCTCAGCGCGGCGGGCGAGGGGATCTTCCACGCAATTTCCGCGTTTAACAACGCCGGGTTTGGGCTGCGCTCGGACAGCCTGATCTCGTACAACTCGGACGGCTGGATCCTCCTGCCGCTGGCAGGCGCGCTGATGATCGGCGGGCTCGGCTACCCGGTGCTTTCCGAGTTGGTTGGCCGCAGCCGGGAGCGCTTCCGCGGCCTGCTGCGCGGCACACCAGTCAGCGCCCGGAGACTTTCAGTAACCACCCGCATTACCCTTGCTGGCACAACGTTTCTGGTGCTCTCCGCCATGGCGCTCATCGCCGTGCTGGAGTGGCGAGGATTCCTTGCAGACATGTCCACGGGCACGAAGCTCCTCAACGCGTTCTTCAGCGGCGTCACCCCGCGTACCGCCGGGTTCAATTCCATCGACTACGCCGACGCCCACCCGATCACGCTCATGGTCACCGACATCTACATGTTTATCGGCGGCGGCTCCGCAGGTACCGCGGGTGGCATCAAGATCACCACCGCGATCGTGCTGATTGCCGCCATGGCAGCTGAGTTTGGCGGGCGTGACCAGACCACCGTGGGCAAACGCACCGTCCCAAAGTCGGTGGTCCGCCAGGCCATGACGGTCGCCGCCGCAGGCGTTACTGCGGTCACCCTCGGCGTGGCCGCGCTCCGGGTGTTCGACCCCCAGTTCACCGCGGACCAAATCAGCTTCGAGGTCATGTCAGCCTTTGCCACGACAGGCCTATCCACGGGCATTACCTCGTCGCTAAGCGTGCCCTCCCAACTCGTGCTGTGTCTTTTGATGTACCTCGGGCGCATTGGCCCGTTCACTCTCGTGGCGGCGCTTGCCGCCCGTAACGTCGTGCGCAGGTACGACTACCCAGTAGAAAGGCCTTTCATTGGCTAGCTTCCCCGGCTCCCTGTTGCGGAGCAAACAACGCATCGACATCCCACCGGTTGTGGTCATCGGCCTCGGCCGCTTCGGTGGCGCGCTTGCCCACGAACTGACCCGCCACGGCGTAGAGGTCCTCGGCATCGACGTTGATGAGCGACTCGTGCGCGATCATGCGCCATTGCTTACCGACGCCATCGTGGCCGACACCACCGACCTCGAAGCCCTGCGCCAACTCGGTGTCCAAGAAGTGGAACGTGCCGTCATCGGCATCGGCTCCGCGCTCGAGGCATCTATCCTCACCGCCTCGAACCTTGTCGATCTCGGCGTACCTGACATCTGGGCCAAAGCCGACTCCGAATCCCACGCCCGCATCCTGCAACGCCTCGGCGTCGCCCACGTCGTCCGCCCAGAGCACGACACCGGCCGCCGCGTCGCCCACCTGCTCGGCGGACGCTTCCAGGACTTCGCCGAACTTGCCGAGAATTACGGCGTGATCAAGATGGTCCCGCCACGCCCGCTACTCGACGGCCCCTGCGACGCCTCGCGTCTCTGGGACAAACACCGCGTGCAAGTGGTGTCAGTGCGCAACGGCTCAGGCCAGTGGCACCCATTCGCACCAGGCATGGAACTGACCGCTTCCGACCTGGTCGTGCTTGCCGGTGCGCCCGACGACCTGGAGCGGTTCTCACAGCTGTAGGTGGTCTGTTTCTGCTGCGGTGTAAGGGGGGTGTTTAGAAGACTGAAATGGTAGCGGTGTGGTGAGTATCTGGTAGCGCCTGAGTGAGTATCCGGTAGCGGAGGCTCGCCTAGGCTCGGCACGGGCGGCGGGTCTGTCAAGGATCCAGGGATGGCCGCGTTGACAGGGGCGGGTTTGATGCCGGCGCTCCGAGGGCTCGGTACTGCCGCGTTCCGAGTAGTTGGTACCTGGACAGCCGAGCCGGGCCGACTGTATGACCCCGGCTGCAGGCATTACTCGTTCGAGCAGGCCACTGGGGGTGTCCTTGCGCATGGTGAAGACTTCTATGCGGCTTCGGTGTCCGCTATGTTGCAGCCGGCTCTCCGTCAGCGTTATTCGCAACTGCCCACAACGGTCCAGCGAGTCTTCGGTGCTGAGAACGCTCGGGGCCCGGGCTCCCCAGAAAGTCCCACGACCACTGTTGTCGGCCTGGAATCGAGACAGCGGTGCAGTTCGCGAGCAGGCTCCAGGCGTCTCCTTCTTATGACAGGTCGCGCTGTCACAGCTTCACCGAAACACGGTACTTGAAGCATGAACTATGAAAGCGCCCTGCAGTACCAAGTACGCGGAGCACCGGTACCAACTACGCGGAACCGCGGTACCAACTCCCCCGAAGCGTCGTGCATCAAGGATGGGCTTGGGCCGCTCCTGAAGCGAGGTGAACTGCAACCGGGCTGGGTTCAATTTAGTGCCGAAGAGTCGCGCCGACAGTAGAGGCTTCCGCGGCATAGCTCCAATTTCAAAAGCGGACTTCATCCGGAACGAGCCGCACCCGAATGAAGCGGATACGGGAACCATCACCGAATGCAATTTGAGCCGCTACCGGATACTCACTGAAGCGCTACCGGATAGTCACGACACTGCTACCAAATAACCGGTCGCAACAGTAAGGGGAGTTGATGTGTACCGTCGTGGCATGTCGCACACACCCCGCAAGCCGATCCCCAAAGTTGCTTACGCTCCGATGCTAGGCCTGGAAACCTATGTGCGCGCACGGGTTGAAAAGGACGCGTCACACCTCGTCCAACTTCGTGCATCTGCGTTGAACCAATGTGTTTACTGCCTGGCAATGCACCGACGGGACGCAAGGAAAGATGGCTGGTCCAAGGAGCGCGTCTCGCAGGCGGAGAACTGGACCGACAATCGCGAGCAGTTCACCGAAAAAGAACGAGCCGTTCTCGAACTGACCGATGCAGTGACGAGAATCAACGGCGAGAGCTCCGTTCCGGATGAACTCTGGGAACGCGTCGAGGAGCAGCTCGGCGAAAAGGAAGCACGAAACGTATTGATGGCGATTGTCGCAATCAACGCGTGGAACCGCATCGCCATCACCACCCGGATGGATCCACGAAGCCTTTCACGAGTCGACGCGTTTGACCTCGGTAATGAATGACAAACATTGAAGCCCTGCGCCGTTAGTCTCAGTCCATCTGCAGCACGGTGCGAAGTTCCTGGAACAGCTCCGGGCGCAGCCGGTGTATGACCGTCCTGCCCTGGCGGCTCTTTTCTAGGAGGCCGGCCTCGGTAAGCATTTTGAGGTGGTGGGAAACTGTCGGTTGGCTTAGCCCGGAGCGTTGCGTGAGTTCGCCCACGCTCATCGGCTCGCAGCCCTCTTCGGCGATTCTGGAGAGAAGTTGTAGCCGTCCGGGGTCCGCTAAAACTTTGAATAGGGCTGAGTAGCGCGTCGCGTCGTCTTCGGAGAGCAAGCCGGAGCCCAGTGAGCAGCAGTCGAGGTCAGTGTTTTCTGTAGTGGCGACGTAATCCTTCATGCTTCCTACCTCGTCATATTGACGGTGATAAATATGAGGCTTAGTGTTCGTTTTGAATGCTGTCAATAGATAAGGATTCCAGATGGAAGACACAACCTCTCAGCCAGTAGAGCGTATGTCGTTTCTTGACCGCTTCCTACCAGTGTGGATCATGCTCGCCATGGCGGCGGGCCTCGCTCTTGGACGGGCAGTGCCGGGACTTTCGGGCGCACTTGAGAGTCTCGAAGTCGGAAGCATCTCGCTTCCGATCGCGCTCGGCCTGTTGGTGATGATGTACCCGCCCTTGGCCAAGGTGCGCTACGACAAGACCCGCGAGATTGCCACCGACAAACGGTTAATGACCGTCTCAATCATCTTGAACTGGATCGTCGGCCCCGCGTTCATGTTCGCACTCGCCTGGATCTTCCTGCCGGATGAGCCGGAGCTGCGCACCGGCCTCATCATCGTTGGTCTCGCTCGCTGCATCGCCATGGTGCTGGTGTGGTCGGACCTGTCATGCGCCGACCGTGAAGCCACCGCAGTGCTCGTGGCCATCAACTCGGTGTTCCAGGTTCTCATGTTCGGGGTACTCGGCTGGTTCTACCTGCAAATCCTGCCCAGCTGGCTGGGTTTGGAGACCACCTCGGTGGAGTTCTCCTTCTGGGCAATCGTGTCCTCCGTGTTGGTCTTTTTGGGCATCCCGCTGCTCGCCGGGCTGCTGTCTCGCATCATCGGTGAGCGCACCAAGGGCCGCGACTGGTACGAAAACACCTTCCTGCCCCGGATCTCCCCGCTCGCGCTGATCGGCCTGCTGTACACAATCGTCCTGCTCTTCTCGTTGCAAGGCGACCAGATCCTCTCCCAACCGTGGACGGTGGCACGGGTAGCGATCCCGCTGTTGGGCTACTTCGTCGGCATGTTCGCCATCGCGCTCGTGGTGTCCAAGGCGTCCGGGATGGGCTACGCCCAGTCCGCGTCCGTGTCCTTTACCGCGGCGGGCAACAACTTCGAGTTGGCCATCGCCGTTGCGATCGGCACGTTCGGCGCCACGTCCGCCCAGGCGTTGGCGGGCACGATCGGGCCGCTTATCGAGATCCCTATCCTCGTCGGCCTCGTCTACCTCATGCGCGGGATCGGCCCGAAACTGTTCCCGGGCGATCCCACCTTGCCCAAATTGTCCTAAGGAGGCGTTATGAAGCCCTCAGTCCTGTTTGTGTGCGTCGGCAACGGCGGAAAGTCCCAGATGGCGGCGGCCCTCGCCGAGAAGCACGCGGGTAGCCAGCTCGGCATCCACTCCGCTGGCACCAAACCTGGTACGTCGCTGAATCAGGAATCCGTCGAGGCGATCGCAGAGGCTGGCGCCGACATGTCGCACGGCACGCCCAAACCCATCGATCCCGAACTGCTGCGCAGCGTTGATCGCGTCGTGGTGCTCGGCGAAGACGCGCAGGTGGACATGCCCGATGACGCCCGCGGCACGCTGGAGCGCTGGCGTACCGACGAACCCTCGCACCGCGGCATCGAGGGCATGCAGCGCATGCGCCTCGTGCGCGACGACATTGACAATCGCGTGCGCTCGCTTATCGACGAACTCCTGTAGCGCCCTAGTACGCCGGGATCATCGGGATTCGCTGCTTGTTGCGCAACCTCGTCGCCTGCATGCGCGCCGGCGACGTGCCGCGGTAGTGGGTGGTGGAGGGGGAGGTTGCGTACTTCGGATTACTAGACGGTTTTCGGGAGCGTTGCTTCTCGATCCTCACACCGCCGCATTGTGGCACGAATTACATGGTTGTGCTTTGTGAGTGGAAAGCGGGGGCGAAGCCGCAAGCTCAAGAATGTTTAGGACGTGCGATGCCGTTCCGGTATGAGGGTGAAGCCGCCGTAACCGCGAGGTAAAAGCCCCCCTCTCATATGACGCTGATCTTACGGGAAGCTCGGAGGGGGTCTCGATTGATTTCAATATAACTAAAGTTGCGTAACTCAGGCAACGGAATGAGACGTAGGAGGGAGTAACGATGCACGCGGAGACTAACTCACCGCGGTCCGAGACCGCTTCCTGGTTCGCGGATAACCAAGCCAACTGGGATTCACGGGCCCACGCCCACATGTTCGGCAACTACGGCGGTAAAGATGAGTTGATCGCGGACAAGGCAGCTATTAGCGATGTCCTCGCGGTGGACATTGACCGCTTCGGCGACCTCACCGGGAAGTCCGTGTGTCACCTGCAATGCCACGTGGGCACCGACACCATCGGATTTGCCCGCCGCGGAGCCTCCCGAGTCATCGGCGTGGATCTCTCTGCGGAGTCACTCAAATACGCCCGCGAATTCGCCGCCCAAGCCGACGCGGACGTGGAGTTTATCCAGAGCAACGTCTATGACGCTCGAGAAGCGGTCGACGGCGAATTCGATCTCGTCTACACCTCCGCAGGTGTGCTGTGCTGGCTTCCGCAGGTGCGTCGATGGGCGGAGGTCGTCGCAAAGCTGCTCGCTCCCGGCGGCATGTTTTTCATCCGCGACGACCACCCCATGTTCATGACAATCGGAGAGGACGTTTCCCAAGGTCTGCGCATTGAGCAGCCGTATTTTGAAATGCCTGATCCGCTCACCTGGGAGGACGAGGAAAGCTACGTCACCACTCCAGGAGCGCCAAAACTTGCTAGCCCACGCAACCATCAGTGGAACCACTCTCTCGGCGAAATTGTTACTGCGCTCATCGACGCGGGGCTGACCGTCACCGCTCTTGAGGAAACTCCGTACTCCGCGTGGTGCCCGTGGCCGGAGCTGATGGTCGAAGACTCCCGCGGTTTCATCCTCCGCGATAATCCCGAGCGCCTACCACTCCAATTCGCCATTACCGCAACAAAGCCCTAAGAGCCTTTGCCTATCGACGAACCTTCGGTGGGCAGGCAAACCCAAAAGGACACGGGAGGCGATAGTCGAGGTTCACCGAAGGGTTGTATCTAAAAACCATCTGCGATATTCTCGTGTCCACACTGCAGCCGTTGACCCTCCATAAATCAGGAGAGAGCCGAGGACTGCAGTTTTTCGTTATACTCAGCTCATAGCAAACCACTCAAGAGTGGACACCAACGTGAAGAGGCTTCCTCGGTATCTAGCTAGTGTTCTGTTGAGGAGGGGCCCTCGCCGGTGGTTTTGAGTATCAATAACCGTGCGTGCCCCAATACCCACCGAACAGTCCCAACCAACGCGGACTTTCCCACCTAGGAAAGCCGGTACACCTCGTAGTCGCCGGGGACGCCCGCTCCGGGAACATGCGCAAGTCCGAGCCTCACAGCTAGGCCAATCGATGCCTCATTCACAGGGTCGATGATGGCGATGACGGGGAGCGACGGGAAGCGCTCGCGGGCGCTGGCAATCGCGGCAGCCGCGGCTTCTTTGGCGTAGCCCTGGCCTTGCGATTCTGGTGCGAATCGGTAGTAGAGGTTCAGGACTTCTTCGTCGGCTTCCTCGCTGTGCCGTACCCCGGTAAAGCCGATGGTCGCGCCGTCGAGGGTGCGTACCGTGTAGTAGCCCAACTGCTGCTCAGCCCAATTGTTCTGCCACGAGCGCGCAAGCTCGACAGCCTCATCGCGGGTCTTCATTGTCAGCTCGGGGCGGTGCTCGTAGGTGCGGGGATCTGAGTGGATGGCAAAGATGGCGTCGATATCCGCATCTGTCGGCACCGACAACTCAAGCCGCGGGGTGCGCAGGGCAAACGCATCAGGCATGGTGAGTCCTTTCCTGCCGCTTGTTCCACAGGCGCCACAGCGAGAACGCTCCCGCAGCGCCCAATACTGGCAGGGCGGACAGGCGCACGGCGCGGCGAACGGAGCGGTAGTCGCGGACGGCCCAGCCTTGGGCTTTTGCGTGGCGACGCAGCGCGCGGTCCGGATTGACGGCAACGGGGGAGCCGACCATCTCAAGCATGGGGAGGTCGTTGATGCTGTCGGAGTAGGCGGTGCACTGCTTCAGGTCGAGTTGCTGCAGCGCGGCCAGGGCGGCCACGGCGTGCTTCTTGCCGGGGCCGTGGAGGATGTCGCCGACGAGTCGGCCGGTGAACTTGCCGTCCTCTTCTTCCGCGACGGTGCCCAAAGCGCCGGTGAACCCGAGGGTCTCCGCCAGGGCCTGGCCGATCTGGACCGGGGTGGCGGAGACGAGCCAGACTTGCTGGCCGGCGGCGATGTGCATGGAGGCCAGTTCGATGACGTCCGAGTAGGACTTGTTCAGCATCTGCTTGTCGACGATCTCCTGGCAGGCCTCCTTGAGCTCGTCGACACGTTTGCCTTTGACCACGGCAAGGGCCTGCTCGCGACCTTCGGCGATGTCGTCGGCGTTTTCGGATCCGGAGACACGGAAGCGGATCTGCTTCCACAGGGCCGGGGCGAGTTCGCGCAAGGTGATGAAGCGTTTCTTGAACAGGCCTTGGGCGAGCAGGATTAGCGACGAGCCCTGGATGAGGGTGTTGTCGATGTCGAAGAATGCCGCCGCCTCGAGGTCCTGGGGAATTTCGGGGTCCGGCTGGGTGATTTTTTGGCGGCCCGCGGTTTTGAAGGCGCCGCCGACAGAGTCGACGCCGAGGGCGAAGTCTTGGATGTTGATGCCAAAGGTTTCTTCAACGGCGGCAGCGGCGGCGGCTTGGCCGGCGGTGCGCTGGGCGTCGTCGTCAAGCGGGGGCAGTGCAAGGTCCTCAAGGAAGCGGCGGAGGTTTCCTTGAGAGACTGACCATTGTGCAAGGAATTCCCGCTGTTCTGACATGGCGATCGTGACTCTTTCGGTGGCGGTGTTAGCGTGAGCAATCGTACAACGGCGAGCGCCGCAGACACGATGTAGAGGAGTTCGGATGAAGACGGTGGAGTTGATGGTGCGGTCCACGTGCGGTTCGTGCGAGCGGGTGGCGGCGCAGATTGCTCCGGTAGTGGAGAAGTGTGGCGCGGAGCTAATGCTTGTCGACGTCGACCTGGACCCCGACA
>NZ_KV833330.1:0-812 GCF_001837615.1 Corynebacterium sp. HMSC070H05 | reverse complement strand
CCGGCTTGGTTTCCGGCTTGGTTTCCGGCTCGGTCTCGGGCTTGGTTTCAGCTGCCTGCTCCGCCTTCACAGCGTCTTTCGCAGCCTGCTCGGTTTCCTCCGCCTTGGCGATAGCCTTGTCTGCCGCAGTCTTAGCGGCCTCGGCCGCCGCCACAGCCGCATCAGATGTCGTTGCTGCCTGAGCCTTGCCAGCCTCGGCACTCGCGTTGGCTGCTTCCTGCTCTGCCGCTTCGAGGTTCTTCTTCAGCTCAGCCTTCTTCGCCTTATCCTTAACCTTGTTGGTCTCCTCCTCAGCCTTGGTCACCGCAGCCGCCGCGCGCTCCGCATGGCCCTTCGCTGACTCCTGCGCTGCCGCCAACGCAGCAGCCTCGGCTGCCGCGGAATCACGCTCTTCCTTAACTACCGCAGATGCAGCGGCCTTGAGCTCTTCGGCGCCTTCGACCACCGAATCTGCCGCGGACTTGGCCGCTGCCGCTTCAGTTTTCGCCTGCTCACCAGTTCGAGCTTCCTTTGCGGCCTTCGCAGCATCTCGTGCAGCTTCAACCTTCTTTGCAAGAGCATCTGCCTTTGCCTGCAGCTCGGCCTTCTTCTCAGAGTCCTTGACCTTGGCAATTTCCTCCTTGGCGGCCTCCAGCGCCGCCTCCGCCCGAGCTACGTCGGCCTCAGACTTCCCGACAGCGTTCTCACGCTCAGTAATGGATTCCTGGGATTCGAAATCAACCTTGAGGTCAAGGAGTGCGTCCTCGTACTCGATCGGCTCGTAGAAGCCGATCAAGACCTTCTTGGCGCCCTCCTCGGTGAGCGTTGTTTTC
>NZ_KV833329.1:0-20218 GCF_001837615.1 Corynebacterium sp. HMSC070H05 | reverse complement strand
CCAGAACCTGGCCGACAACTTCCACAAGGGCAACCGTCGCGGCCGCGCAGCGGGCCTGAACATGGTGCTCACCGAGACCGGCGCGGCGAAGGCCGTGTCTAAGGCACTGCCGGAGTTTGAGGGCAAGCTCACCGGCAACGCCATCCGCGTGCCAACCCCGGACGTGTCCATGGCTGTGCTGAACTTGGACTTGGAGAAGGACGTTGAAAAGGACGAGGTGAACACCTTCCTGCGTCGCGTGTCCACCCACTCCAACCTGCGCCAGCAGCTCGACTACATCTACTCGCCTGAGGTTGTGTCGACGGACCTGCTTGGTACCTCCCACGCATCCGTGGTTGATGGTCTGGCCACGATTGCTTCCGGCAACCACCTCGTGCTCTACGTCTGGTACGACAACGAGTACGGCTACTCCCACCAGGTGGTTCGCGTTGTTGAGGACATTGCGGGTGTGCGCCCGACCGTGTACCCGGCACGCAAGGAGCCATCTGAGATTCAGTAGCGCGTTTGCTTAGCGACGACTCCACCGCCCCGGCCACATTCGGCCGGGGCGCTTCGTCGTGTAGTAGGGGTGTGGAATCGCTGGCAGTTCCTTGAAAGGTTTAGATAAGGCATATAACTAAGTGGTATCATTCCTGTGTTTTACCGTTCGTTTCCCGTGCCTTTGCTTCGAGAAAGTTGAATGACGCCCATGTCTCGCTATTCCGATGACCCCCGTCGCGTACACCGCCCACGGGGCATGCGCATCACCGCAGTTGCGACGGTGCTCGCGCTTGCCGGCACGGTCGCCGAAGTCCCGCTGGGTACCTTCACCCCGGTCGCGCACGCGCAGAGGATGCCTACTCTGCAACCTGGTATCGATCATGGCGAGGTTCGCATTGAAAACGGCAATTGGCGAGGAGCGGTCTTCTTCAACGGGTCCATGCGGGTGAAGACGGTATCCATCGAGTTCGTGCCGCCGGAAACCGCGCCTCCGCCGCTCTTCGCAAGTAATGTTAAGTCGGCGCCGGAGGGGGATCCGGTATTCAAAAGGATCCCTGAAGTCTCGCAGTTCAAGCTTGATCACCGCGTTTACAGAAACCGCCAAGAAGTTGTGCTGAAGACATACGATGTCACCGTCCACCGCAGCATCGCGACAACACCCTCAGGCAATTATGCGATTCGACTGCGCTATGAGCTACCGGAAGAGTTGCAGGTAGAAAGAATGCACCGCCTGATCCTTTGGGGGATGGGCAAGGGCGGTTATCCGACTCCGATGGCCGGTGGTGGCTCCCGGTACACCGTGCCTATGGTCAACATGGCTTCGCCGGGCAAGGTGCGCGTACACAATCCGGATGAGGAGCCGGTCGGCCGCCCGAAGGTGTTGGTGAACAGGAAGTGGACCAACCGCCAGGGCAAGGAAATCGTCCTCCAGGGCGAAGAAGCGGTTGCCGATAACGGCTCCTACTGGCTGACCTCCAACAACCCGAGAACGACGTACCAGATTGGCGTGCGACCTCCAGCGGGCTTTGTCAGCCCGGCGACCAAGCCGTGGAAAGACGAGGCCACCGCCCCGGATTTTGATCTGTACCCGATCACCGTCACCGGCCGGGTGATCGACGACAAGGGAGTCGGCATCTCCGGTGCACGTGTGACCGTCGGCGGTAAGTCGGCCCAGACTGATCAAAGCGGTAACTTCACCGTGCCCAAGGTTCCGGTGCCCAAGGATCCAGAGGATAAGTACACGCTGGTCGTGGGCGAAACTGAGGACAGTCAGGGGACAGAGGTCGATGGTGTCGTCGTTAAGGATCAGCGCGTCAACCGCATCGCGGACCCGATCGTTGTGCAGCGCAAGCAGCAGTACGGCAAAGTCAGCGGAAAGGTCAACGGGCTGCCGGAACGCACCAAGGTGAAGGTGCGTGTCGTCGGTACGAACACTGTCGTAGACACCGATGAGAACGCGGAGTTCACCATCCCGAACCTGGCAGTAGGCAAGCACGTGCTCGAGGTCGTCCCAGAGTCGCTGCCGAAGGGGTATTCGGTGACCCAAACGGCAGACGTGGACGTCAAACGCGCAACCACCGCGAACGCAAACTTCACCGCCACGCGCGATAAAGGCAGCATCTCTGGTGTGATCTCCGGCGTGCCGGCCGACAAGCAGGTCAAGATCCGCGTCACGGGTCCCGAGATTTTGGAACAGACCGTCTCAGGCGGCCACTACAGCTTCCCGGACCTGCCCACCGGGAACTACCGCGTCGAAGTGATCAAAGACTCCGTGCCACGCGGATACTCCGTCACGGGCCCGCAGAACGCCAAGGTGGAAAAGTACGAAAACAGGACTGTTGGGTTCGCGGTGATTGCGGACAACGTCACGGGCGTGATCAAGGTGGTCGACGACGCCAACAGGCCGGTCGCCGACGCTACAGTCACCGTTGACGGACGGACCGAAACCACCACCGCCGAAGGCCTTGCAACGTTTGGGGATCTCGCGCCGGGCGCCTACACCGCCGCAGTGTCTGCTGCCAGGGGCAAGTACAGCGGCGCATCCCAGGGGTTTGCGCTGTACCCGGGCGACAATGATCCGGTGACGGTGAAGGTTGGTTCGCTGAACCAAGCGGGTGGCATTGTTGTCGACGACCTTGGTCAGGCTGTGGCGGGTGCGCGGGTCGTCATCAAGCAAGGCTCCCGTGTCATCGACACTGTCCCCACCACCCCGGACGGTAACTTCGACGCCGGCACGCTGCCTGCAGGCAACTACACCGCAGAGGTGGCCCGCACCAACACGTACGGCGCGGCGAGCACAAACTTCACCGTCGAGCCCGGCGGAGACACCGAGTCGGTGATGCTCAAGGTGGCGCTGCACCGCGGATCCATCAAGGTTGTCACTTCGGGGCCGTTGGCTCCGACGGAGGTGTTCCTCAACGGTGGCCCCAAAAACGAGTACCTGCCAATCGAGGAAACCGGCGGCAGCTTCGTCCTGAACGATCTGTACCCGGGCAAGTACACCCTCGGCGCGCACGCACCGGAGGGGTACTCGATCGAAGGTGGCGGCGATGTTGACATCAACCCGAACGACACCTCGGAAAAGACGCTTAATGTGGTGCGCAATTTGGGCAATATCGCCGGTAGCGTCACCGGCCTGCCGAGCGGACAACCCGCCGAGATCCAGGTCCGTGGCGCAGACCAGAACACCGCTGGCGTGAAAAAGACTGCGGCGGTGGTCAACGGGGAGTACTCGATTGCTGATCTGCCAACGGGCACCTACACCGTCGAGATTGCGGACCTACAAGGGTATTCGGCGCCGTCGCAGGCCGCGAAGGTGAAAAAGGACAGCACCGAAACGCACGACTTTGCGCTCGCGCTGGACAAGGTGGACCTCGTCTTGCAGGTTGTCGACGACACCGGCCACCCCGTCGCCAACGCCAAACTTGATGTCGCCGGACGCACGGTGAATACCAACGCGGAAGGCATGGCTACGGTCGAGGACATCCTGCCCGGAACCTATACGGCCAAAGCCGCCGAAAGCGAGACCCACAGCGAAGGCAGCCGGGAAATCACGCTGCAGCCCGGCAAACACGGCAGCGGCGAAATCCTGGTGAAGACGCTCAACGCGGTGAGCGGCACGCTTCTCGACGACCTCTCCGCACCCGTCGCCAACGCCCCCATCCTCATCACCCAGAACGGTAAGGAAAACGCCAAGGATACGACCGACGCACACGGCAGGTTTAACGCGGGCAAACTGCACGCCGGCGAATACACCGTGCAGGTTGAATCCAGCGACAACCACGGAGGAACAACCCAGCGTTTCAGTGTCGAGCCGAACAAGCCGCGCGACCTGGAGCTCACGGTGGCGCTGGTCAAGGGGTCCGTCAACATCTCGGTCACGGGTGATGCGGAGCCAGAGTCGATCACGATCACGGGTGGTCCGAAGGACGAAACCCGCAAGGTGGAAAAGGTTGACGGCAAGTACGTCGTCGATGGCCTTTACCCAGGCGATTACACCGTGACCGCCAAGGCACCGAGCAACCACACCGTCACACGTGAAAACGACGGCAAGGTCACGGTCAAGCCAACCGAGCAGTCCAACCTGGGCATTACGGTGAAAAAGGAGCCGGCGACGTCGAATCCGGCCCCGCAGCCGGATCCGTTCGTGTGGGCACCTGTGGTGGTGCACGCCGGCGAGGTAGGCATTGGCACGCCGACGCGTAAGGGGAGCAGCGACCTGGTGTCGTCTGGGTTCACCACCAACGGCGTGGAAAAGGTCATCTCCGGCAACAAGACGGAACAGGTTGCGCCGAAGGATTCCTGGATTCGTGTGGAGCAGGACGGCACGGTCGTCGCCACGCCACCGCGCGATGCCGTGCCCGGAACTTACCGCGTAGAGGTCAACACACCGACGGGCCAACGCGAGGTCGTCGAGGTTGTCGTGGCTGAAGAAAAGCCCATGGCCGATCGCTACACGGTCGAATGGGCGAAAACCCCGGTGCCTGCTGGTGTGGAGCGCTCCTCGAGCTCGCCGCGTGCGCAGGTGGTGGAGCGCGGCTTCACATACGACGACCGCGTGCTGCCCGCAGGAACAACGTTTAAGACGGACACCAAGGGCGTGACCATCGACGCCAAGGGCAGCATCACGTTCAAGCCGGAGGCCAACGCAAAACGTGGCACCCACACGGTCCCGGTCACGATCACTTTCCCGGACGGCAGTTCCAAGACGGTCAACGCCGTCTTCGAGGTCGGCGAGCCCATGCTGGCAGACCTGGCAAACCTCGGCTACGAAGACGAGATCATGGTGGTCCCGGGACTGAGCGCAACCGTGCTGCGCACCGGCGACGCTGCGTTGCCCGAGGGGACGACCTTCAAGATGAAATCCGGGTCGAGCCTGGGCGGCTGGTCCGCGACGGTGGACGCGAACACCGGCGACGTGCGAGTCAACGCACCGAAGGTGAACGCGCGTCCGCTCACGGTCAAGGTCATCGCCTACTTCCAGGATGGTTCCACCAAAGAACTTGAAGCGCGCGCTCGCTTGGCCACAGCTTCTGCACACGCCGTGAAAAACTCCATCTCCTACCCGTCTACCACGGTGCGGGTGGGCAACACAGTTGCAGTCGCCGCTGTTGGCGATGCGGTCAAGGGCGCGGTCTTCGACGTGATCGACAACGCTGGCCTTGACGTCGGCGTGAACAGATCCACCGGCGCGCTGCGCATCACGGCGCCGAAGAACGCCGAGATCGACGAAACCTACAAGCCGCTGATCCAGGTGCGCTACCCAGACGGCAGCGCACGCGAAATCACCGCCACGGTCACGGTGCCTTCGGATGCGGCGACGTTTGACGCCGGATACGTTGGAGCGAACGTACCCATCGGCGGCGAGGCTCGTCCGGAACCTTCGTCGAAACTGCCAGAGGGCACGCGGTTTAGCATCGACGGCTTCAACGAGCAGGGCTGGACAGCAACTATCGACGAAAAAACCGGCCGTATCACCGCCCGGTCCAACGGCAGTGTGCCCAACGGCAAAACCACCTCCGTCAAGGTGCGGGTGACCTACCCGGACGGATCCTCCGAACTGGTCAACGTCCCCCTGACGGCGAGGGCACCGGAGAAAGTGGTGGTTGAGGATAAGGGGTCGTCGACAAGCGTTGGCTGGATCGCGGTCCTCGTGGGCGCGCTGGCGCTGCTTGCCGGCGTAGGATTCGCCGCATTTTTGAACCAAGACAAGATCATGCAGGTACTGGGTAGGTAGGCAACAACATGCGATTTTCCACAAAAGTAATGGCAGTCGGCCTGTGCGCCGCCCTCGCCCCCGTCTGCGTTATGCCCGCGCAGGCCAAGGTCACACAGCAAGGCAGGCAGGTTGTCGTTGAGGGGCAGCAGAAGAGCACATGGTCGCCGTACATCAACGCGACCGTGCGCCCCGACGGACAGGGCCTCTTCGACTTCGACCACCCCGAAGCTGCCGCCGAGGTGCTCAAGTACGGGCTGAGCACCGACGTGTACGTCAACGAGGCGAAAATGCCCGTCGACTGGAACGCGACGCCCGAAACCCTCAGCAGAGACGACGGAACCGACACGGTTGTCTACACCCAGACGTTTAACGGTGTTGAGGTCAAACGCACCATCAACATTTTCGACAACATCATCCAGTACACCGTCACCGCCACCAACGTCTCGGGCGCCCCGGTCAATGTCCGCGTCGAAGCCGTAAGCGACATCATGGGCAACCACGGCCAACTCCGCGCGCAGCAATACTTCGACGGCGAAATTCGCGTCTCCCCGGAAAAGCCCGGCCACACCGCACGCGTGAAGTTTGCGAACGCCGACCGGTTCGGCGTAGGACCGACCGCTGAGAAAGCCAAGGAGAGCCGCAACGACAACGACGCGCGCTACCAGGCCGGACGCTGGAGCAAGAGCCTCGCAGCGGGTGAGAAACTCGAGGCCGAAACCCAGGCGCGTTTCATCCCGCAGCCAGCCGCGTTCGACTCCGACGGCGACGGGCTGCGCAACTCGTGGGAACGCGTCGGCATGAAACTCTCCTCAGGCAAATCGTTGCCAATCCACCAGTGGGGCGCCGACGAAAACAAACCCGACCTGTTCCTGCAGCTGCACTGGATGCGATCCGAGTGGGAACAACTCAAGTGCGATCGGAAGGAATCCTTCGCGGCATCCGTGGAGGGCTTTACCCAGTTCGCCGACTGTGCGCGTGCAAACACGAAGGACTATGCGCCGTCGCCGGAGATCCTCAAGCAGTTGGAGGAGCGCTTCGCCAAACAAGGCATCAATCTCCACATCGTTGCGGGGCCGGAGTACGTCAGTTCCTCGATGTCCAGCATGAAGGAGGCAGACCGCGAGGGCGGCAAGACCGAGGACTACGCCAAAGAATTCATGCCAGGGTTGGCCGATCCGAAGTTGGCCAAAGACGAATGGGCTTACGCGCTGTATGCGCAAAACCAATTCATCTCGGCACGCGAACGGTTGCTGGGAGAACGCAAGGCGGTCTTCCGCGTTGGCGTCATCGGCGACACGATTTCTCGCGGCGACTCCTCGACAGGCCTCGCTTTGGTCAACGACTCCGTATTCTTCGTGGCGAACCATCCTGAGATGACCACGCAGGAGCAGCTGCGCAACACGATCCTGCACGAGTTCGGCCACACCCTGAACCTGCTGCACTACGGCGCGCACGTGGAGTCAAACACGGCACCGGCGCGCGATGACCTCGAAGAGTACAACTCGGTGATGAGTTACGCGCACCAGTTCAACCAGTTCAACTTTGCCGAAAAGGAAACGCACGGCCACGACGAGACCGGCAGGGAGTTTCAGATCCCGGCGGACTGGGCGAACCTGAACCTTCCAGGCGCGAACGTTGGCCAAGGCCACATCGGAGTGAACGACGAGACAGACAAGGAAAACGACAAAGACGACCACGATCACGACCACTCGCACGGCGAGGAAAGCATGCCGGTGCTGACCGAAGGTGACGTCAAAAAACTGGTCATCAACGCGGCAAGCAACAACAAGTACAAGGCAGGCTTCCGTCTCAACGAAACCGCAAACGGTGACAATGGCGTCGTCGCACAGCTTGGCGACGACAACGTCCTGCGCGGCACCATCTCCAACCTGGGAGACGTGGACGAGCGGTTTAAGGTCAGCGTCAACTACGGCTCGGGCGTGTTCCAACAAAGCTACGACCTGAAGCCTGCCGGCAAAGTCGGCGACGAGAAGCAGGTAGACATCAAGCTCGACCGCGCGGCGTTTTTGGACAAGCCGGTCGTTCCGCTGAGCGTAGTGGTTACAAACTCGCGCGGAACGGAAGTGTTTAGCCAGTCCTACAACGTCTCCGCGCTGAACTACACCCGCGAAGAGATGGCGAAGGTGCTTGCCGAGGTGCTTGCCTCCGACGCCCCGGAGTACGTCAAGGACATGGCCCGCAGGAAGCTGCAGCCGAAGGACAAGACCGAAGGGACGAGCAATGCACCGGCGGCGCAGAAGCCGAAGACGCAGCAGCCGCCGGCCAACGGCGACGGTGCGGTCTCGCCAGTGGCGATCATCATCGGCGTGCTGCTCGCTATCGGCGGCCTTGGTGCTGCGCTAGCTGGCTGGGCGATGAGCCAGGGCATGATTTAGCGCATGATCTAACGCCTAGGCTGCCTGCTCCTGCCACCAGGCCAGAAGCCTCTCAAGTGTTTGGAGGAGCGCGTGGTCGGGGCCGACCGCCTCGACGGAGGGCAGCCTCGATGCACGGAATTGCGGGCCGAGGTTGGCAAACGGGCTCACGGGTTGGGTTGCGGTTTTTGAGGAGTCGATTGCCGCAAAGATCTCGTCGAGTTTGCGCTCGACGATCCTGCGTTGCCTCCGGTTAAACGTCTCCGGTGCGAACGGGTTGATGCCGGTGAAGCTCTTGCTGACAAGGCAGTTATCGCGCGGGTCGTACACAAAAACGGCGACTGGGAACGACTCGTCGGACTTCAGGTTCGGTGTGAACTCGATACAAAAGGCGCTGTACCAGGCGTTGTCTTGCGAGTCGCCGAGCATCATCACCGTCGCAGCCGTGAGATCTTCCGCAGGGAAGACGCGAGGCACCGTGAGCGCGAACGCGGGATCCTGCGGTGGCACGATACTGACCGTGTAGTCGTCGTGAGCGACCATGATGCGCTGGACTTCGGCCATGACGTTGGCCATCTCCTCCACGCCATACCAATCGGGCGCGCGTGGGTTGTCCGGTTGGAGCAACGCACAGTCAATCTCGTGGGTGTCCGGGTCGTGGATGAGTATTGCGACGCGGAGGCCGTTTTCGATGATGTAGTCGTCGTCAATGTGCCAGCGGATGTCGTCGTCGAAACTGTAGTCGTCCTCGTCGTAGTCGTACATGGTGACAAGGTCATCGACTTCCTCGTCGTAAGAATCGAGGTAGTAAAGCTCGTAGGCACGAAAAGCCATAATTATCCCCCCTGGGTGTCGGGCGGAAGCCCCCATTTTGCTTCCGCGTATCGACGAGCCTAAACCACAACCGGCCCCAACACCAGAGCCGGGATGCACAATATATTGTGCATCTCGTAGGGAACCGAGCAACGCAGCAGTAATTGTGGCCGAAAACGCCACACGCGCGAGGAACTTGACACTGAGCTCATGCACAAGACGAGCACCAGCATCAAGCGTGCTTAGTGAGCCGGTTACTCGCCACGCATCAGGGCGAGGGTGAGTTCATAGCAGCGCTCGAGGGAAGACACCGGCAGAAACTCGTAGATCGAGTGGAAGTTGTGCGCGCCGGTGAAATAGTTCGGGGTGTAGACACCCTGGTTGGACAGCCATGACCCATCGGTGCCGCCGCGCATATCGATCTCCTTAATCTCGATGCCGAGGCGGCGCATCGTAGCGTGCAGTCGCTCGGAGCCGACGGAATTTTCGGGGGTCTTCGCGTCGGAGATGTTCGCGTAGACATCTTCGATGTCGCAGGTGATGGTGGCGCGGGGGTTTGCTGCGGCAAGGTCGCTGGCAAGCGCGCGTAGACGCTGCTTCTTTTCCTCGTAGCCTTCGCGGTCATGATTGCGGATGCTCAACTGCATGGTGCAGGTGGACTGGTTGCCGTCGATACCGTTGAGCCAGATAAAGCCCTCACGTCCCTCGGTGTGCTCGGGCGTTTCCTGCGCGTCGAGCTGGTTGGCAAACTCCATTGCCAGTGTGATCGGGTTGACCAGGTTGCCCTTCGCGTTCATCGGGTGGGCGCTGACGCCGGCGATGGTAATGGTGGCGGTGGCGGCGTTGAACGTGGTCTCTACAACCTCGCCGAGCTCGCCGCCGTCGACGGTGTAGGCGTAATCGACAGGGAAGCGGTCAAAATCGATCGTGCGTACACCGCGCAGGCCGATCTCCTCGTCCGGCACGAACGCGATGTAAATGTCGCCGTGTGGGGTCTGACCGCCGAGCTCGGTGACCGCCTCCATGATCGCGGTCACGCCGGCCTTGTCGTCGGCGCCAAGCACGCTCGTGCCGTCCGTGTGGACGATCGGCTGGCCCTCGTACGCTGCAAGTTCCGGGTGGTCGGCGGCGCGCAGCCAGAGGTCGCGCTCGGCGTTGAGGCAAATATCCCCGCCTTCGTAATGGGTTAGCTGCGGATTGACCGTGGGGGAGAGGTTTACATCCACCGTGTCCAGGTGGGAGCAGAAGCCGATCGCGGGGCCGTCGCCGGTGCCGGAGATCTTCGCGGTGACCACGCACGTGTCGGACAGGTGGACGTCGGTGGCCCCGGCGGTGGAGAGCTCGTCGACAAGCAAACGCGCAAACGTCCATTGGCTTTCGGTGGACGGGACTGTAGTGGCGCGAGCGTCGGATTGGCTTTCCGTGCGGACGTAGCGGAAGAAGCGGTCAGTAAGGCGTTGCTGGATCGGCGTGAGAGTGTTCATGCCGCGAGGGTAGCGCGTTAGTTTGCCAGCGCTGCCTCAGAGGTTCGGGTAGGGCTATCGATGGCGCGACCCAGCAGTACTACGAAGATGACCAACGCGATGGTGAGCATGATGTGGCCCAAACCTGCGATGCCGGAGATCGCCGCACCCGACTCCTTGCCCAGCACCGTCAGCGAGCCGTGCAGGATCAGCATGGACACGGTGGTAAGCAAACCTGCGTTGTAGAGCCAGAAGAAGATATTGAAAAGCTTCTTATTGCGCGAGAAGGTGAAGACCTTTTCTAGGGCGAGGAAGATGAGGAACATCATGAAGCCCAGGGCCAAAAGGTGAGTGTGTGTGACACCGAGTTGTGTGAACTCGCCTTCCGGGAAGTTGTTGGCGCGGGTGAACTCGCGGTAGAACACGCCCGAGATCAGGCCGAGGGCGAGGTAGAAGATTGCGGCTCTGTAGAGGGCCTTCATGGGAAAAACTCCTTTTAGCAACAAAGTGTTGTGAACATCATCTACGTTTGTACCAGAAAGCTCGGTCCTGCGAACCGGGTGTGCCGTTTAAACGATGATGGAGATTGCGTTGATGACCGAATCCCATAACGCCACGACAGAATGGCTCAGATCGTTTAGCGACGCTTGCCACGACGCAGGCAACCAGGCGTCAGCGGCGCCGTTGCCGAGCGCATTGCGGAAATCTTGTGCACCATGATGGATGTTGTACGTCAACAGTGAACTCAAGCCCATGATGGCCATGCTACGCGCCCGTATGCAGGGCAAACAGTACACGCGTCACATTTTGAAGGCCCATTTGGTGAGACTAATGTTTATGCAGGAACAACCACTTCAAGGAGGAAGACCGTGACAACGGCAGTCGCCCCCGCAGACAGCCCCGAACAACAAACCTCAAACAAACTCAACACAGGAAAAACGATCGCGTTTTTCCTCGCATTTATCGCACTGGCCGCTGTGATCCTGACCCCGATCGCAGGGCTTGCAATGCCCGCAAAGATCGCACTCGGCATGCTTGCCTTCGCCGTGATTATGTGGGTCTCGGAGGCCGTGTCCTACCCGGTCAGTGCGGTCATGATCGTCGGGCTGATCGCCATCACGCTCACATTCGCCGAAGACCCAGAGACAGGCGAAGCTATCGGTGCATCCAAGGGCTTGAGCACCGCCATGAGCGGCTTCTCGTCCTCAGCAGTGGCGCTTGTCGCCGCGGCACTCGCACTGGCAACAGCCATGCAGGCGACCGGCCTGCACCGTCGCCTGGCGCTGTATGTGCTGAAGTTCGCCGGCGAGAAGGTCTCCAACATCGTCATCGGCGCAATTGTCATTTCGATCATCCTGGCGTTCTTTGTCCCGTCCGCAACCGCCCGTGCCGGCGCTGTCGTGCCGATTCTCATGGGCATGGTGGCAGCCTTCGGCCTAGCCAAGGAATCCAAGCTCGCTGCACTCCTGGTCATCACCGCAACCCAAGCCGTATCCATCTGGAACGTCGGCATCAAGACCGCCGCTGCGCAAAACCTCGTGGCTGTCGGCTTCATCGAAGACCAAATGGGCCAGACTATCTCCTGGGGTCAGTGGTTCATCTGGGCCGCACCGTGGTCGATCCTGATGTCCATCGCCCTGTACTTCATCATGCGTGCCACTATTAAGCCTGAGGTGGAGTCGATCGACGGGGGACGTGAGCTCGTCGAAAAGCAGCTCGCGGAAATGGGACCCATGACCGGCGCTGAGAAGCGCCTCACCGCCATCGCAGTGTTGCTGCTGTTCTTCTGGGCCACCGAAGGCGTGCTGCACCCGATTAGCTCCGCAACCATCACCATCGTCGCCGTCGGCTTCATGCTTATGCCGGTCATCGGCGTCATGGACTGGAAGTACGCCCAGCAGCAGATCAACTGGGGCACCCTCGTCGTGTTCGCCGCCGGCATCTCCCTGGGCAAGTTCCTGCTGGACACTGGCGCTGCAACCTGGCTGTCTGAGGCAACCTTCGGCGCTATCGGCCTATCTTCCATGCCGATCCTCGCCGCAATCGCCCTGGTGTCGCTGTTTAACATCCTGATCCACCTGGGCTTCGCCTCCGCGACCTCGCTTGCCTCCGCGCTGATCCCCGTGTTCATCGCGCTCGCAGCCACCCTGGACGTACCCAACGGCGGCATCGGATTCGTGATCATCCAGCAGTTCGTCATCTGCTTCGGCTTCCTGCTGCCGGTCTCCGCACCGCAAAACATGCTGGCCTACGGCACCGGCGCGTTTACCTCCAAGCAGTTCCTGCGCAGCGGTATCCCACTGACCATCGTGGCCTACCTGCTCATCCTGCTGCTGTCCGCCACCTACTGGAACTGGATCGGCCTGGTCTAGATACGCCGAATTACTCCAACACCAGGGCTAGGTGCAGCGTCGAAAGTTCGTGCGCGCCTGGGCCTTTTGCTAACCCCGCAAACTCGGCGGCGGTCTCACGTGTGACGGGGATGATCCAGCCGTACTTCGGATCCAGCACAGGCTCGGACCTGCGGTCCACCGGCACAAACGTGACGGGGCGTGCGGTGGGGGAGGTGAGCTGCACGGCGTCGTCGATACGCGAAAGCTCCTCGAGTGCCCTCGCTGAGGTGGTCACGATGATGATCTTCTCGTTGGTATCGGGCGCAAGCCGCGCCGTGTGCACCTGCAGCGTATCGACGACCACCGGCACCACCCGCCCCGGCAACTCCACCAGCCGAGGCTGGTTCAACCCGAAAAGTTCACGCGCGCGGTCGATGATTCCCATGACAAGGGAGTGTATAAGGTGACCAGTATGTCTGAATCGCACCGCGTCGACATGGTGATGTCGTACGGCACCGGCGACCTCGTCGTCACACCCCACGACTACGAAACACCACTGCGCCGCGGCAACCGCCTCACACGCGCCGGATGGAAATCCATCTTCCGCCGCGTGGTCACAGACTTTTCCAACGACGCCATGGTGGACCGTGCCGCCACCCTGACCTACTACACCCTGCTGTCGGTCGCGCCGATGCTGCTCGCCGCATACTCCATCTTCAGCCTGCTCATGCCGCGTGGCGACGACATGGCCGACTCAATCATCGCCGACCTGATCAACCAATACGTCCCGCCGCAGCTGCAGGAGGAAGCGTTCCAGCTCATCTCCGCCATCGTGGCCACGCCGGCGGAAAGCACCATCGCACTTGCGGTGTCCGTGATCATCTCGCTGCTATCCGCCTCGGCCTACGTGCGGTCGTTTTCCCGCAACGCCAACCTCATCTACGGCCGCACCGAAGGCCGCCCTATGACGGTGACCTGGGTAACCATGTGGCTGGTCACAGTAGTCATGGTCGTCGGTGCGGTGGTGATCATTTTGGGCGCGTTGCTGACGGACTCCATCGTCAACGCCGTGTTCGGGCCGATCGCCCGGCCGCTGCAACTGGAGGAGGAGCTGCACTACCTCACCGCAATCTTCCTGCCCGTCTGGGACTACCTGCGCGGCCCTGTCATCGCGGTGGTCTCGGTGGCGCTCGTCTCCGTGCTGTACTACTTCGCGCCCAACGTCAAACCCGGTAGGTTCCGCCTGCTCACCCTCGGCTCGGCGAGCGCGCTGCTGGTCGTTGGCGCGCTGTGGGTCGGGTTTTCCTGGTACCTCAAACTCGTCGGCGTGCGCAGCACCTACGGTGCGTTCGGCACCGTTTTGGCGGTGCTGGCGTTGATCTGGCTGATGAACATCGTGCTGCTCGAAGGCGTGAAAATCGACGCCGAAGTCCTGCGCGCCAAAGAACTCCAACACGGCATGGACTCACGCCGCCACATTCAAGCGCCGCCACGATCCAACGTCGGGGCGGCGTGGCGGCTGCAGACTCGCCGGTGGACCGACCGCATCGCCGACGACATCCTGCAGCAACGCGAGGAGTCGGCGCAGTAGCTAGTCGGCGATGAGCGGCTCGATGGTGAGCTCCGGGTGCTCCTTCTCGACGAAAGCCAGCTTCCACTTGTCACCGAACAGCGCGATGATCTCGCCGTCTGTACGCGTGAAAATTTCCACGCCGCGCTGGCGGCCCAGCTCGGGCGCGGACTCGGCGTCGGTGCGCCGGGCCACCGAGTAGGGGATCGGCTCGGTGACCGTTTCCACGTTGTACTCGTTTTCCATGCGAGCCTGCATGACCTCGAACTGCATGGGGCCGACGGCGGCCATGACCGGGGCGGCGTCGCCACGCGTGTCGTTGCGCAAGATCTGCACGACGCCCTCGGCATCCAACTGCTCAAGCGCCTTGCGGAACTGCTTGTACTTACCCAGCGACTTCGCACGCAGCGTCCGGAAGTGCTCCGGAGCGAACTGCGGCATCGGCGGGAACTGGACCTTCTTGCCGGCGTAGATCGTGTCACCCGGCGCCAGCGCGCCCGCGTTGACCAGGCCGATGATGTCCCCCGGGAAGGCCGTCTCCACGGTGTCGCGGTTGCGGCCGAAGACGGTCAGGGCGTACTTCGTGGAAAAGCTGCGGCCCGACTGGGCGTGCGTGACCTGCATGCCGCGATCGAACTCGCCGGAGACCACGCGCATAAACGCCAACGTATCGCGGTGGTTCTTATCCATGCCGGCCTGGACCTTGAACACCACGCCGGAGAAATCATCGCCGACTTCGCGCTCGGTATCCATCGCGGTCGTGGAGGCTTCCACCGCCTTCGGGTCAGAGGCGCGACCCTCCGGTGCCGGTGCGATTGCGCACAGCGTGTCCAGGATCTGGTGCACGCCGAAGTTCAGCATCGCGGAGGCGAAAATGATCGGGGAGGTGATGCACTGTTCGAAGAGCTGCTGGTCGTGGACGGCGCCGTCGGCAAGTAAAAGCTCCGCTTCTTCGAGCGCGGTGTCCCACGCGTCGCCTTCCTTCGCGGCGGCCTCGTCGGCGGAGTAGTGCTCCTCTGGTGCGATCGTCGAACCGCCGGCTGTGCGGGTGAAGTGTACGTACCCGTCGATCTCGCCATCGGAGGAGACGTGCGCGAGCCCGCGGAAGTCACCCGCTTCGCCTACCGGCCAGTACAGAGGGGTGGGTTGGAGGTCGATTTCGGTAACGATTTCGTCGACAAGTTCAAGCGGCTCACGACCCACGCGGTCCCACTTGTTAATCACCGTGACAATCGGCAGACCGCGCGCCTTGCACACGCGAAACAGTTTCAGGGTCTGCGGCTCGAGGCCCTTCGCCGCGTCGATCAGCATGACCGCGGCATCCACGGCGGAAAGCACACGGTAGGTGTCCTCCGAAAAGTCCGCGTGGCCCGGAGTATCGACGAGGTTGACCACGTACGGCTCGCCCTCGTGGCCCTCCGGCGCGTACTCGAACTGCAGCGCCGACGATGCGACGGAAATGCCGCGCTCCTTTTCCATCTCCATCCAGTCCGACACCGTCGACTTGCGGTTGCCCTTACCGTGCACCGCACCGGCTTCCGAAATCACATGCGCATGCAGCGCCAGCGCCTCCGTCAACGTGGACTTACCCGCATCCGGGTGGGCGATAACAGCGAACGTGCGGCGGCGGGCGGCCTCGGAAACAGTGCTCATGGGCCGCTAGCTTATCGACGACCCACCCACCGAGTACAGTCGCGTACATGACAACAATTGGCGTAATTCTAGGATCCATCCGTCAAGGCCGCGTCGGCGAAGGTGTCGCCCACTGGGTACGCGACACCGGCAACGCCCGCGACAGCGTCGAGTACCGACTCCTCGACCTCGCAGAGTTCAACGTCCCGGCGCTCACCGCCGCCACCGTGCCGGGCGCCGCCAACAAGCAATACGAGCACGACGCCGTCACCGCCTGGTCAAACGCCATCGACGCCTGCGACGGCTTCGTCTTCGTCACCCCCGAGTACAACCACTCCATCCCCGGCACCATGAAAAACGCCTTCGACTCACTCGCCTCCGAGTGGGCTGGCAAGCCGGTCGCGTTCGTCGGCTACAGCGGCACCGGCGCGATTCGCGCGATCGAGCACTGGCGTCAGATCGTCGCTAATTTCTCCATGTTTGACATCCGCAACCAGGTGGGCATCAACATCTTCGGCACCGACCTCGAGGAAGAAAAGGCCGCCAACACCGACGCGCTGGGCACCGTGCTTGCCGACCTAGAACAGGCAATTAGCGCGCGTGGATAACGTTCTGCGCCTTCGCTAACCCCTCGGCGACGATCAGGCGGGCGGCCTCCGCCGCGGTTGCGATGTCCTCGTCGCCCGAGATGTCGCTGAGTACCCAATCCGGCACGGCCGTACCCTTCGGCGGCCGGCCAATACCGATGCGCACCCGAACGTAATCGCGCGTGCCCAAATGCTCCGTAATCGACTTCAGCCCGTTATGGCCGTTCTCGTTCCCGCCCAGTTTCACGCGGACTTTGCCGGCTGGGAGATCGAGCTCGTCGTGAAGCACAATGATCCGCTCCGGCGGGATGTTGAACTTCCGGACAAGGGGAGCGACCGCCTCACCCGACAGATTCATATACGTCTGCGGCTTGCAACGCGCCACACCATCGAGCTTCGGCAACTCGTCGAGCGCCAAGAAGCCCACATTGTGCTTCGTGCGTGCATACTCCGCACCCGGGTTACCCAGCCCCACAACCAGCCAATCGGCCTTGGGGCGTCTGAAAAAACCAAACACGTGCCACACTGTACCCATGGAATTTCCACGCGTGATCGCAGCACCCATGGCCGGCGGACCATCCACACCCGAACTGGTCAACGCGGTATCCTTCGGGTTCATCGCGCTCGGCACCTGTAGCGCCTCGCAAGCCCGCTCGTGGCTCGCCGCGTGCGAGACGCCGTTCGGCGCGAACCTCTTCGTGCCCCAACCCGAGCCATTGCTTGACGACGTCCACCGCACCGCCCACCACCTCCAACAGGCAGTTCCGGCACTCGAATCCGACTACGCCGAAAAGTTCGCCGCCGTGCTGGAGGCCGCACCCGCCGTTGTGTCCTCGACGTTCGGCTGCTTCACCGAAACCGAGATCGCACAACTGCATGCGGTCGGCTCGGAAGCCTGGGCGACAGTAACCAACGAGGCCGAACTGCGCGAAGCCCAAGCCAGGGGAGTCGATGGCGTGATCATCCAGGGCCCACGCGCCGGTGGCCACCGCGGCACCTGGAGCCAACACGACGACCCTGACCAGCGCTCATTGCCGGAGTTGCTCGCAGATCTGCGGCCCCTCGCCACCGTTCCCGTGATCGCCGCCGGCGGCGTCCGCAATGCCGAAGACGTCGCCGCGATCGACATGCCCGTCGCCTGCGGCACCGCATTCCTCCTCGCCGACGAAGCCGGCACCAGCCAACACAACCGCGAACTCCTGCGCACCGACACACCCGCCGTGGTCTCCCGCGCCTTCTCCGGACGGTGGGCGAGCGGTGTGGAAACAGATTTCACGCGGGAAAATCCTGACCTGCCGCCGACCTACCCGTATTTACGGCCGATGACCAGGGATAACGACTACTGCCTCGTCGGCGCCGACCGGGGAGCATTGATGGCTGCACCGGCTGCCGAGATCGAGCGGATGCTAACGCCCTAGACAGCTGTTGCGATGAGAAAGGTATGAAGCTTTCCAAAATCGCAATTGCCACCGCAACGACCGGCGCGCTCGCACTGGGCGCGCTCGCCCCGGCAGCCAGCGCGGCACCGGCGGCTCCGGCCGCTCCTGCTAACCATGACGGCGCCTACAGCGGCAGCGCCTGGGGGCTTTACAACTTCCTTGTCACCAACATCATCAACGGCGCCGAGCAACTCAACGGTGGCGCGAACAAGAGCGGGACGGAGAAAGCTCCTGGGGTGATGCTGAGCTCCGCACCGTTTCTCCTTCTGCTGTTCCCGCTGCAGTTAATCGCAGAAGCAGAAGTTCGCCTGCTCGATCAGCTCGGCTTCTAATCCGCGAGCGGGAGCTCGACGACGAGCCCCTCACACGCCACACGCTCGGTAGGTTTGCCGCCCCACATCGGGGTCAGGCCAACACCGCGAAGCGCTTCCACGAGCGATTCGGCCGCCTCAACGGAGCTAAACCCGAAGTAGAGCTCGCCGGTGTGGATGACTCGATCCACGTCCTGGTTCGTGCAGTACACATAGCCGCTGCGGCCATCATTTTCTGCCTGTTCGGCGGCTTCCTCGGCGCAGTCGCTTTGAGTAAGCCCCTCGTCGAACGAGAACGCGAGGTTGCGCTCAGCCAGAGCGTCGCGGAGCGTATCGAGGCGCTGCGCGTCCTCGGAAGCTTTGGGGATGAGGTTGGCGTACTCGGCGCGGATGTCGTCGATAAGCACATCGAGCCCTGGGACCGGATCGCCGCCGTTATCGTCCTCAAAAAACGCCTCGATCTCGCCGGTACTCCACCCATGGCACAGCATGAGCGAGATGTCGCCCTCGCGTGACTGCGATTCGTAGAGGTTATCTGACGGCGGATACTTGCTGGTCAACATCGCGTGCTGGCTCATGGGCACGAGGCTAGCAAGAAATCACGCGGGTCGTGTTCTCGATCGCACCAAGGCCCTCGATCTCAACACGCACCGTGTCGCCATTTTTCAGGTAGCGCTTCGGATCACGCGCGTGGCCAACACCGTCCGGAGTGCCAGTTGCGATCACGTCACCAGGCTCCAGCGGATACAGATGCGAGATGAACTCGATGAGTTTCGCGGGGGTAAACACGAGGTCGTCGGTACGCGAATGCTGCATCACCTCACCATTAACCGTCGTCGTAATCGCGGGACCCGGCTGCCACTGCGTATCCAGCCACGGGCCGAACCCCGCCGTCTTTTCCAACGACTTGCCCTGGTGCCACTGCTGCGTGCGCTTCTGATACGTGCGCTGCGTGTAGTCGTTGATCACGCTGTAGCCAGCAATGTAATCCGCACCGTTGGACACATGGCGCGCCCGCTTACCGACGACCACCGCCAACTCACCCTCAAAATCCAACGACTCCGCGTTGAAGTCCGGCACCTCAGCGTCGTCATACGGCCCAACGAGCGCCTCCGGGAACTTAATGAACAGCGTCGGCACATCCGGCTGATCATGCCCCATCTCCGCGATGTGCTTCGCGTAATTCAGCCCCACACAGATGATCTTGCCGGGACGAGGAATCACCGGCGCGAAATCAGCGGGGGAGAAGGTGAACTCCTCGCCCTCCTCGAAATTTCCCGCGTGCAAAAGCGCGCCGATGTCGGGAGCGTTGAGTTTGACGGCGCGGGTGTCGTCGATAAGCCGTGCCGCGGTGGTGGTGTTTCCGGTCCTGATCGTCGCAAGTTTCATGCGGCTAGCCTAACGCGCGCAGAATCTCATCCGCTGCGTCCGCGGCCGCAATTGCGAGATCAACCTGCTCCTTCGCGCTGAATGGTTTCAGCACATAATCCGCCGGCGCCATCCGTCCGGGCGGGCGACCGATGCCGACGGCGACCTTGTTGTACGGCTTGTTCAGCGCCTTGGTCACCGACTTCAGCCCGTTATGGCCGTGATCGCCACCGCCGAGACGGATCTTCACCTCGCCGAGGTCCAGATCGAGCTCGTCGTGAATCACATACACGTCTTCCGGCTTCACGCCGAAATAATCTGCGAGCGCCTTCACCGGCCCGCCCGAAACATTCATGAAACTGCGCGTGCGCGCAACGATCACACGGTCCTTGGCCAGGCGTCCCGCCGCCAACTCCGCCACCTCGGTGTTAGTGCGCTTGTGTGCCGACAAGGTTGCGGGCATCGGGGTGGCGCGCTCCAAAAGCTCATTGACGACGACCACACCCGCGTTATGCCGCGTATTTTCATACTGAGGGCCAGGATTCCCAAGACCAACGATCAGAACAGTCACGACGCACATAGTACTTCTCACCAGGGGATTGTGGAATTTGGTGTTGGAGTTATCCACA
>NZ_KV833328.1:4262-15957 GCF_001837615.1 Corynebacterium sp. HMSC070H05 | reverse complement strand
GGGTGAGAATGTTCCGGATGGCGTGACCATTGATGAGAACACTGGTGAGATCACGGTGACCATTCCGGAGAATGCGAAGCCGGGTGACAAGATCACCGTCCCGGTCGAGGTCACTTACCCGGATGGCTCCAAGGACAACGTTGATGTCACCGTCACCGTTGACAACCCGGATGCGAAGACTGCGGATGAGATCGAGCCGGAGTACAAGGACGGTTCGGGTAAGCCTGGTGAGGACGTCAAGGTTGAGAAGCCTGAGTTCAAGGACAAGGACGGCAACACGACCACGCCGCCGGATGGCACGACCTTCACTCCGGGTGAGAACGCGCCGGATGGTGTGGTCGTCGATAAGAACACCGGCGAGATCACCGTGACTATTCCGAAGGACGCCAAGCCGGGTGACAAGATCACCGTCCCGGTCGAGGTCACCTACCCGGATGGTTCCAAGGACAACGTTGACGTCACCGTCACCGTTGACAACCCGGATAAGCCGGTAGATGAGGGTGCGGACACCACGCCGCCGAAGATCGACCCGATCAAGCCGGACGATAAGACCGTCACTGGCACCGGCGACCGTCCGGGCGAGGACATCATCGTCACCTTCCCGGATGGCAAGGAAGTGCCGACCAAGACCGATGAGAACGGCAAATGGACGGTCAAGGTTCCTGACGGCACCACCTTGAAGCCGGGCGACGATGTCAAGGCTCGGGACGGTGTGGGCAACGAGTCCAAGGAGAAGGTCGGCATCGACACCGGCAAGTGTGTCGCCACCTCGGTCGGCTTCGGTCTGCCGCTTATCGCGCTGCTGCCGATTGGTCTGGCTACCCAGTTGGAGATCCCCGGTCTGTCTGACATCGCTGCTCAGGCGAACGCGCAGATCCAGAACTTCAACACCCAGATGCAGCGTCAGCTGGGCGTGTTCAACCCGCAGATGGCGTCCCAGGTGGATGCGATTAACTCGCAACTCGCTCGCTACGGCACCGATATCGGAACCGTGCTCGGCGGCCTGGCGCTGATCGCCGCGGGCATCTTGGCCGGCACGATCATCTACGACAACTGCTCGCCGAATGGTGGCTCGTCCATCAAGAACCTCGAGTTGAGGGGTTCTTCCGGCAACACCTACGCAGGTTCGTCGAAGGAGGGGAAGGAGAAGTAATGCAGTAGACCAGCGCCTTTACTAAAGGCGTCTTCCTCGAAACCGTCGCCCCGCTCATCATTACGGTGAGCGGGGCGACGTTTTGCGCATTGCTTATCGACGACCCCACCTCCCCGAGCCACCCCCGCCCAAAGGCAGAGAGCTCACAGGAACCATTCACGTAACGATACGGAACCAGGCAGTTTTTAAATCAATTCCTGAGGGGAAGCTAAATAATCACATGAGTGGGGGTAGGGCCAAAAAGGCAGATTGTAGACAGGTGTCCACCAGGCGTAGCGTTCCCAAAGTCCTTAACGGGTGTCCATTAATTGGATATTGCGTTTACACACATCGCTATGTTTCTGGAAGGTTCTTTGTGAAGAAAAACTACGTTGCACGCCGCCGTGGCACCTCGGTTGCCGCAGCCGCGTTGTCGCTCGCGTTGGTTGCGCCGCTCGCGCAGCCGACGGCGTTTGCGCAAGACAACCCGCAGGCTGCCCCAACCCCGGCCCCAGCCCCAACCCCTGCCGCGGATCAGGGCAAGAACAAGCAGGTGCCGAACGCCATCTTTACCAAGGGTGGCTGGCGTGATTTCTACGGCTACCACGGTTGGGCGTACATCAATAAGGATGGTCGCCACGATGACTTGTCGTCGAATAATGAGCCGCTCAAGGGCAACGTCATCTACTTGCAGTACGTGACCAAGAACGGTGAGGTTTCGCCGACGTTCTACACCACGACTGACTTCGAGGGTCGCTTCTCCTTCGACCTGTCCGAGAAGGTAACCAACGAGGTTGACGCGCCGCCGTTCTGGCTGGCAGCTGGTGGCGTTCGCGTCCGCGTGTGGGGCGAGAACCCGGATCCGAGCAAGTACTCGGTGGTTGCCGCGGGTGACTTCAACTCGGGCCGTTACACCTCGATTACGGACCGCGTGCAGGAGTCTTGGAACTTCACCGCTGGCCCTGCTGGTTCCCGTATTACTAACGGCCGTTTCGTGCTTGAGGAGAAGCCGAATCACGTTGGTTGGTTGGCCAAGCCGGAGAAGGATTGGACTCGTGCGCTCGACGGCGAGACTGGTGAGCCGACGGCTGATGGTCAGTTCCCGTACTACGGGGATTTTGGCGCGATTAAGAGCATCGCTCACCCGAACGAGTCCATGGTGTGGTGGGAGACTGGTGAGTCTGCCGGTACCTTGCCGGGCTACTACAAGTACCAGCCTGCGCGTGGTGATCGCGCAGCGGGCGGCATCGAGATTGTTGCGTCGTATCTTAACGACGAAGTCGCGCGCCAGATCGACGCCTGGAAGAACGAGAACCCGGGTTACACGGTTGAGCAGGAGCGTGCGAACCAGGAGCGCATCATTAAGGCGTACCAGGACGAGCACGGCGAAGGCTCCCACATTGCAGAGACCGTCGTTGCCCCGACCACCGCTGACGGCATGATTTACCTGCCGTTCAAGGGCACGCTGGGCTACTCGCGCGACGCGGCCAACTTCGCTGCGAACAATGTGGTCAGCGAAGAAGACTGGGGCAAGGTTGCCGACGACTATCAGAACCAGTGGGTCAACGTGTTTACCGGCGCTTCGTTGTACGACGTGCGCCACATCAACACCGACTACATGTACATCTACCCGAACATTGAGGGCCGCGACGTGAAGAACTCTGCGTTCGTCGCCAACATGTTCATGAACTACCGCGACCAGGGCGCGATTGCCGCCGGCGCGAACATGAACGGTCTGCAGTTCCCGTTGATGACTGCACAGCCGACCTTCGATATTCCGGAGTACAACTCCTACGACAACAAGGGTCGTCCGGGCTCCAAGGTGACTACGAAGACCGCGGGCTTGCTGCCGAACACGGAGTACGCAATCCGTTGGTACGCAACCGCTCCGGATGGTACCCAGACTGAGATCAAGGACGCGATGTGCAAGATCAAGAGCGACGACAAGGGTGCGCTCGAGTCCTGCAACTTCCAGGCTCCTGAAGATCTGAAGGAGACCACGGTCTACACCGCCGCGCTGGTTTCTGTTGACCCGGCTTCCGGCAAGCCGTCTGATCGTTGGGAGATCGCAGACTCCTTCACCGCTGTTGTTCCTGAGCCGCTGCCGTTGGGGTCGGTTGGCACTGAGTTCCCGAACAACGACGTGACGCCGCTGTTCAAGGATCTGCCGGACAATATGAAAGAGGGCACTGAACCGTCCTACTCGGCTAACGACTTGCCTGCAGGCCTGGCCATCGACCCGAAGACCGGCAAGATCACCGGCAAGCCGACCACCCCGGGCACCACTGAGGTCATCGTGACTCGCGAGATCGAGGTCATGGTCGAGCAGGATGTGCCGGTGCTTGACGACGACGGCAACCCGGTCTACGAAAACCCAGACGAGCAAGATCCTGACAAGCGTATTGAGAAGACCGAGAAGAAGCCCGTCGCGCAGAAGCGTAAGGAGCAGGTGGTCACCAAGATCACGGTGACGGATACCAAGCTGGCCGACGGCGTCGTCGGCGAGCCGTATAAGCAGGACGTGAAGCCGGAAGGTTTTGACAAGCTGCCGCAGGGCTTCGAGCTGAAGAAGGACTCCATCAAGGTTGAGCGTCTCCCGGAAGGCCTGGAGTTCAAGGACGGCACAATCACCGGTACACCGAAGAAGACGGTTGACGCTTCTGAAGAAAAGCCGAACGTCTCCGTTACCTACACGTTGGTGGATCAGGACGGCAAAGAGACCGAGCACACCGACCTTGTCCCGCTGAAGGTCACCGACCAGGCCAGCAAGTACGACCCGCAGGGTAAGGACCAGGAGGTTGCGAAGAACGCTGAGCCGAAGGCTGAGGATTCGATCGCGAACAAGGAAGATCTTCCGGAGGGCACCAAGTACGCCTGGAAGGATGCGCCGAAGACTGACACCTCTGGTGACAAGGAGGCTGTCGTTGTTGTGACCTACCCGGATGGCACCACTGATGAGGTGCCGGTGACGGTGAAGGTTGCCAAGGATCAGGCCGAGCAGCACGACCCGCAAGGCAAGGATCAGACGGTTGAGACTGGCAAGAAGCCGGATCCGAAGGACAACGTCAAGGACGCTGACAAGCTTCCTGAGGGCACGACCTTCAAGTACAAGGAAGATCCGGATACCTTTACTGCTGGGGATAAGCCGGTCACGGTCGTCGTCACCTACCCGGATGGTTCCACCGACGAGGTGCAGGCCACCGTGAAGGTGGAGGACCCGAAGCCTGCAGAGGACCCGACCCCGGAACAGCCACAACCCGAGCAACCCCAGCCTGAGCCGACCCCCGACCCGACCCCGGAGCAGCCACAACCCCAGCCCGAGCCGACCCCGGAGCAGCCCCAGCCCGAGGCCCCGAAGCAGTCCGACGCTGACACCTACGAGCCACAGGTTCAGGACAAGACTGTCGCTCCGAATGAGGTCCCGGAGGCCAAGGATCACGTCACCAACGTCGACGAGCTGCCGGAGGGCACGGCCTTCGAGTACGAGCAGGCGCCGGATACCTCCACTGAGGGCGACAAGCCGGTGACCATCGTTGCCACCTACCCGGATGGCACCACCGACAAGGTCAACGCCAACGTCAAGGTGCAGAAGAACGCGACCGACGCTGACAAGCACGACCCGCAGGGCCAGGACCAGAAAGTCAAGACTGGCGGCACCCCGGATCCGAAGGGCAACATCAAGGACGCCGATAGCCTGCCGGAAGGAACCACCTTCGAGTACAAGAAGACCCCGGATACCTCGAAGCCGGGCGTCTACGACGTCACCGTTGTCGTGACTTACCCGGATGGCTCCACCGATGAGGTGCAGACAACCATCACCGTTGGCACCGACGCGGAGCGTTTCGTGCCGGAGTACGACGACCTCACGAGCGTGCCGGTTGATGGTGAGAAGAACACCAATGATCCGTTCGGCACCAAGGCACCGGTGAAGAATACGGAGGCAAAGCCGACCGCGGATTCGGACGTCGACAAGTGGACGTTCACCCCGCAGGACAACGGCGTGATCAACGCGAAGGCTCCTTCGATGAAGGACGTCGCTGAAAAGGTCGAGGCGCACCTGCCGGAGATCAAGACCGCCGATGCGAAGAAGCGTTGGGACAAGTTCTTCGAAACCTTCAAGCCGTTCGCCCGCCCGTCCGTTGCTGTCGGCTTCACCTACGAGGACGACTCGACCAACGCCGCGACCGCCAACTTCGACCTGGTCGGCAAGGATGGCAAGTCCCTGCTGGATCCGATTGGTGACTTTGATGGCGACGGCCACACTAACCGCGAGGAGGTGGAGAAGGGTGCCAACCCGGCCGATGATCAGTCGAAGCCAGACACCACGGCACCGACTATCGACGACATCACCCCCGGCGCCAAGACCATCACCGGCAAGGGCGACCGCCCTGGCGAGACCATCATCGTGACCTGGCCAAACGGCAAGACCACCACGACCACGACCGGCAAGGACGGCAAGTGGAAGGTCAACGTCCCGGCCGACGTTAACCTCGAGACCGGCGACGAGATCAAGGTCGTCGACGGTGCTGGCAACCAGGCCACCAAGAAGGTCGGCATCGACACCGCCAAGTGTGTCGCCACCTCCGTCGGCTTTGGCCTGCCCCTGATCGCGCTGCTGCCGATTGGCCTGGCCACCCAAATCCAGATCCCGGGCCTCACCGAGTTCGCCGCCCAGGCGAACGCACAGATCCAGACCGCGAACACGCGCCTCCAGCAGCAGTTGGGCGTGTTCAACCCGCAGATCGCCGCTCAAGCGGACGCCGTGAACGCGAAGTTGGCCCAGTACGGCACCGACATCGCAACCGTTGTTGGCGGCCTCGCTCTGATCGCCGCTGGCATCCTGGCCGGCACGATCATTTATGACAACTGCTCGCCCAACGGCGGCTCGTCCGTGAAGAACCTCAAACTCAAAGGTTCTTCCGGCAACACCTACGCTGGCTCTTCTAAGGAGACCACGGCTCCGGAGAAGAAGTAGGTTCTAGCTACTAGTTAGCGCGTTGTTGCCCCGTACCCCCGTTGTTGGGATACGGGGCAACTGTCGTTGGGGCATTTTGCTTATCGACGACCCCACCACTCCGAATCACCCCCTAAAGTAGGCACTTCTGCTTTTCTGAGAAAATCTCACCTTCAGCCCGTTTTTCACGGATCTTCTCGGTGTTAGTGGATCGGGAGGCCAAGTACCGTGCCTGGGCGGAAATCGTCACCCAAAAACGCAGGGCAGATAGGCATTTGCAGTGGTTGGGGATGCATCTCGATATTGCACGTTTCCAAGATGTATCTATTTTGACAGGTCAACAATTTTTGACGACGTGGGCAAACGCTGTCCAGCGAAAAATGGAAAAAGACACTGCCGGGTTGGAAGAACCTGAGAAATCTTCTACGCGGTTGTGGGCAGACGTAATGATCATTGCGGGCTGTTGTCAACTTCTTTACCCTTGCCTATGTCGGCCCTGTATGGCATGTGTCCGAAAAGCGTCACAACAGACAGGGCTTGTCTAACCGAAATTGTCATTTTCGAGGAAGGAATTTTCGGTGAAGAAGAATTACATTGCACGTCGTCGTGGCACGTCGGTTGCTGCGGCTGCGTTGTCGTTTGCATTGGTTGCACCGTTGGCGCAGCCGGTTGCGTTTGCGCAGGAGAAGCCAGCGTCGGTTCAGACCACTGAAACGGCCATTGAATCTGAAGGTTTGGCGAATGCGCCGTTTACCATCTCGGGTTCTGTGCGTGAGGTATTTGCGCAGGCTGCAACGAACTCTGGCTTGGCTGATTACTCCAAGCCAATTCAGGGGGCTAAGGTTTACGCGCAGTGGAAAGAGGGAGGCAAAAACGTTCGTTTCTCACCGATCTACACTGCGACGACCAATGAGCAGGGCGCTTATGCAATCGAGATGAAGCCGTTCTTTGACGAGCTGAATCGTATGCGCGTTTTTGAGGCAGCCGTAACTACTGGTTCGGCTGGTCTGAAGGACATTGCCGGTAACCCACGTCTTGATGGTTGGCGGGAGAAGATCCGCGTATGGGTTGAGCTACCTGATGGCCAGAAAGAAGAACTGCGTCTGATGGATCAGTACGCAAGTGCTTGGGCCCCGGCACAGGCAGCGGCAGATACCAACCACATGGTGTCGTGGAACAGCAACTACAGCGTTTCGAACCTCGATATCAACTACATCCGCAATAGCGACTACAAGCTTACTCAGCCGCGTGAAGATTGGGCTGTTTCTGGCGAAGGTGACAATGTCGGCAACGGTCTGAATGGTTCCGTCGGTGGTGTTGTTTTCTGGAACTCCGCAGTTCCTAATGGTGCGCTGGACAGGGAGTCCGGCACTATTCTGGGTGGCGGTGCCATTCAGGGTGAGCAGCGTGACCTTGTTCTTGGGGGACAGGAGATTGTTGGCTCGTATCTGAGTGATGAGGCAATCCTCGCTATCGAAGAGTACGTAAAGCAGAACTTTGGTGGCAAGGATCTTCGTGGTCGTGACTGGACGATTGCCGATGAGACGAAGATGCAGGAGTGGATCAGCGAGCAAATTCAGGGTGACCACCCCGAGTGGATTGCAGAGACTGTAACCACCACTACCAATGAAAAGGGCGAGTACAAGCTCTACTTCAAGGGTATCTACGGAAATGCTCGTGATCGTCAGGGGATTGTTCCTGACGATAAATTCCACCAGCCTGCAGGATCCTGGTCTGAAGGACGTTGGTCGAATGGTGCGCTTGATTCCAAGCACATCAACATGGACTGGATGTACGTCGGTCCGGTGGATCTGCCAAACAACATTGGCGTGCAATCTGGTTGGCAGTTCCAGCGTTGGATGAATGGTATTGATCCGGCAACTTGGTCCGGCGGTAAGAATGTTGCTGTTGGTAAGTCTGAGGATAGGCTGCAGGACTACCAACGTGGCATGAACATCATTCTGAGCCCGGCGCCGCTGGAATTCGATGTGGTCAACTATGATTCGCAGCTGAATACGGCTGCAGCAGGTGACACCGCAGTCACTAAGGCAACCGGCATGCTCACGCATGACAACTTGAAGTACGACATTATCTGGACTGACCCTGCGGGCAATGTTGTTGCTGAGCACAAGGATCTGCCGGTAGATAACTACTCGCTGCCGTCTGCTGACTTCACCGTTCCGGAGGATCTTGCGGAAACCACCACGTACACCGCTACCCTGTGGGCGGAGGACGGCACCGGTAACCGCACTCCGCTCGCTTCGGATGCCTTCACTGCTGCGGTCAATAAGTCCCTGCCAATCGGATCCGTTGGGGAAGAGTACAAGCAGGGTGAAGAAGCGGTATCGGTTGCACCGGAACCGGCAGACGGTGTGACCTACAAGAATTTCCGAGCAGAGGGTCTCCCTGAGGGGATGGAGATTAACCCGGAGACTGGAGTTATCTTTGGTACGCCAAAGAAGCCGGGTGACTACAAGGTAGTTGTCATCAACGAGGCAGAACTTACCGTTGGTGATTCCTCTGTGACGACGGTTGAGAACTCTAAGTCCTACGACCTGCACATTACGGACACACCTCTTGCGGATGGTGTCGTTGGTAAGCCATATGACCAGGATGTGAAGCCGCAGGGTCTCCCGAAGGGCGCAGTGGCTGAGAACATTAAGGTTGATGGTCTCCCGGCGGGCCTGGAGTTCAAGAACGGCAAGATCACCGGCACCCCGACTGCCGTTACCCCGGAAGGTGACAACGCGCCTTCGCAGGAGAACCCGAATGTGACGGTAACCTACGATATCGTCATCCCTGCTGCTGAAGAAGGCCAAGAGCCTACGGTTGTTGAGGCTGCTCACGTTGACCGCGTCCCGTTGAAAGTGACGAAGACGAAGCAGGCGGAAGAGCTCGATCCATCCTACGAAGGCAAGCCTGTTGTTCCGGGTGAGGAGACGAAGTCGTCGCCGTCCTTCACTGACAAGGACGGCAAGGATGCAACCGCTCCGGAGGGCTCGAAGTTCAAGATCACCGATGGCTTCACGGCGCCTGAGGGCTACGTCGTCGAGATCGACGAGAACACCGGCGAGATCACCGTGACCTTCCCGGATAAGTCCAAGCTGAGCAAGGACACCGCGGAAGAGTTCGATGTTCCTGTCACGGTGACCTACCCGGATGGCTCCGTGGATAAGACGACTGCGAACTTCAAGCTGGATACCGATGGTGATGGCGATCCTGACATCACGGATCCGGATGATGATGGCGACGGCATCAACGATGACGAGGACAGCAACCCGAAGGTTCCGAACGCCAACGATCACTTCGAGCCTGGCTACGAGGACGGTTCGGGTAAGCCTGGTGAGGATGTCAAGGTTCCTGCTCCTGAGTTCAAGGACAAGGACGGCAATAAGGTCACGCCGCCGGCAGATACCAAGTTCGAGAAGGGCGAGGATGCTCCTGAAGGTGTGACGGTGAACGAGGATGGTTCGATCACCGTTAAGGTTCCGGAGGATGCGAAGCCGGGTGACAAGATCACGGTTCCGGTTGTTGTGACCTACCCGGATGGCACGAAGGACAACGTTGATGTCACCGTCACGGTTACGGATCCGGAGGCTAAGGACAACGAGACGTTCGAGCCTGGCTACGAGGACGTCACCGGTAAGCCTGGTGAGGACGCCAAGGTTCCTGCTCCTAAGTTCACGGACAAGGACGGCAACCCGACCGAGGCGCCGGACGCGAAGTTCACCCCGGGTGAGAATGTTCCGGATGGCGTGACCATCGATGAGAACACCGGTGAGATCACCGTCAAGGTTCCGGAGGACGCGAACCCGGGTGACAAGATCACGGTTCCGGTTGTTGTGACCTACCCGGATGGCACGAAGGACAACGTTGATGTCACCGTCACTGTTGAGCAGCCGGATGCTCCGGAGCAGCCGGATGTCAAGGACAACGAGAAGTACGATCCTGAGTACAAGGGCGGCAGCGGTAAGCCTGGTACGGACGTCAAGGTTGAGAAGCCTGAGTTCAAGGACAAGGACGGCAACCCGACCGAGGCGCCGGACGCGAAGTTCACCCCGGGTGAGAATGTTCCGGATGGCGTGACCATCGATGAGAACACCGGTGAGATCACCGTTAAGGTTCCGGAGGATGCCAAGCCTGGTGACAAGATCACTGTCCCGGTTGTTGTGACCTACCCGGACAACTCCACCGACACCGTCGAGGTCACCGTCACCGTCGGTGAGAAGGATCCGAAGGTCACGGAGACGAACACCACGGTTCCGAATAACGGTGGCGAGCACACCGTTGGCAAGGTCGAGAACCCGACTGGTGAGGAGACCGGCAAGCTCGTCGATAAGGACGGCAATGAGATCCCGGGCTCCAAGGTCGCGATCGACAAGGAGACTGGCGAGATCAAGGTCACGGTTCCGGAGGGCACCAAGCCGCAGGATGCCAAGGTCATCGTCTCCAAGGGTGAAGGTGAAGACGCCGAGAAGATCGGTGAGATCGATGTCAAGATCGTGAGCCCGGACTACGGTGAGCCGACGAAGGTTGAGGCTGGTAAGACCGAGACTTCGAAGAACCCGTTCGGTGACGCCAAGGTTCCGGCAGGTACCAAGGCCACCGGTACCCCGTCCAACGGTTCCGATGACTGGACGTTCGACACCGATAAGGATTCGGGCGTCGTCACGGCGAAGGCTCCTTCTTATGAGAAGGTTGGCGAGAAGATCGCTGAGAAGCTGCCGGAGATCCAGAAGCAGAAGAAGGGTAAGCGTTGGGATGAGTTCGTGAAGATCTTCACCCCGTTTGCGAAGCCTTCTGTGGATGTCGAGTTCACCTACCCGGGTGGTTCGCAGGACAAGGCAACCGCTGGCTTTGACCTGGTTGGCAAGGACGGTAAGTCCCTGCTGGATCCGGACGGTGACTTCGATGGTGATGGCATCTCGAACCGTGAAGAGATCGAGGGCGGCACCAACCCGGCAGGCGTTGACGAGGGTGATAAGACCAAGGACGAAACTGCGCCGAAGGTCAACCCGATCAAGCCGGGTGATAAGACCATCTCCGGTACGGGCGACCGTCCGGGCGAGGACATTAAGGTCACTCTCCCGAACGGTAAGGTCGTTGAGACCACGACCGATAAGGACGGCAAGTGGAAGATCGAGGTTCCGTCTGACGTCGACCTGAAGCCGGGTCAGAAGGTCATCGTTGAAGACGGCGACAAGAACAGCACTGAGGCAACCGTCGGCATCGACACCCCCAAGTGTGTCGCTACCTCCGTCGGCTTCGGTCTGCCGCTGATCGCGCTTCTGCCGCTTGGTCTGGCTACCCAGTTGGAGATCCCGGGTCTGTCTGACTTCGCTGCTCAGGCGAATGCTCAGATCCAGAACGCCAACACCCAGATCCAGCAGCAGCTGGGTATCTTCAACCCGCAGCTGGCTACCCAGGTGGACGCAATCAACGCGAAGCTGGGCCAGTACGGCACTGACCTCGCAACGGTTGCAGGTGGTCTGGCTCTGATCGCCGCTGGCATCCTCGCCGGCACGATCATCTACGACAACTGCTCCCCGAACGGTGGCGGCTCTTCCGTGAAGGACCTCGAACTGAAGGGTTCTTCCGGCAAGACCTAC
>NZ_KV833328.1:0-4162 GCF_001837615.1 Corynebacterium sp. HMSC070H05 | reverse complement strand
ACTGAAGGGTTCTTCCGGCAAGACCTACGCTGGTTCCTCCAAGGAGGAGAAGCCGACTACTCCGGCAAAGCCGACGAGGTAGTTAAGTCTTGAGTCTCTCGTAGGCTGAAGATAAGCGCTAACGATCGCCCCGCTCACCAATCGGTGGGCGGGGTGATTAGCTTTAGCAATCGGGTTTTTCTGTGGTGGGGCGCGATTACCGCAACACCACGGGCCTGGGTCTGCTGGCTTGGCCATGCCGGCATTTCCGCCGAGGAGACGAAGGCGGACGGCCACGCGCTGAACTCGGGCAAGAACTTCTACGACAAGTGCCCGGAGGGCCTGAAGGATCAGTTCTGTTTCGTCGGCCAATCCACCATCCCCGCGGACTGGAAGAATCTGGTGCTGCGTTCCAACTACATCGGCAAGGCTGACGGCATCATTGGCGTCACGCACGAGCACGATCAGTTGGCGGAGGAGGACCTGACTGTCTACGAGCTCGCGGTGCTCGCCGCTGCCGATAACAATCTCAAAGCAGGGGCATTGCTTATCGACGACGCCCACAACGGCATCGTTCTCCACCACCCCAACAACGCCTTGAACGTCCGCGTGGAAAACAAGGGCATCGACGCCCACACCTTCACCGTGGAAGCCCGTTGGGGCAACGGCAAGTCCGCACGCAAGGACATTGCGCTGGCTGGCATCGCGGATAAGGACAACTACGCCGGCGACCTCGCCATCCCGATGCAGGACCTCGCCGGGGTGAAGGGCCCGAACACGCCTGTCGAGCTGTCGGTGAAGAACCAGAACGGCGAGACCGTGTTCGATGAGACCTTCCGTGTCCCCGTCCTCGACCTGACCAAGCAGGAAGCCGAAAAGGTACTCAAGGACCTCCCGTCCGCGAAGGTGAACAAGGAGGAGCAGAAGAAGGTCGAGCAGGTGCTGCGCCCGGTCGTGCAGCCGCCGGCCCCGACCACCTCGGCGCCGTCGCCTGCGCCTACCCCGAAGGAGACCGTCACCGTGACGCCGACGCCGAAGCCGGCGCCCGCCCCGGTGACCCAGACCCGCGGTCCGGTGGAGACCGCGAACCCTTCGGATTCGGCAGGGGAGCCGTCTGATGGCTCCTCCGCGAACGGCGGCGCGATCGCCGGCGCTGCCTTGGTAATCCTCGGCGCCCTCACCGCCCTGTTCGGCTGGTGGTTCAAGAACGGCGAGCAGTTCAAGTTGCCGTTCTAGGCTCACGGTGCCGGGGCCCGGTTGCCTCGTAGGTTCGACGCCTGTGGTGGATTCTTCCCATCACAGGCGTTTTTACGTTTCCGTAGTCTTTACACATGACTATTAAAACGTCACTCATTGCCCCCGTTAGGGGGTGATGGTGAAAGGCTCAGATTTTCCTAAGCTGGCAACTGGCTAAAGGTGCTCGATATTGCTCAGATCTGTAGACAACTACAGAAACTGCTGGAAGTGTGCTTGCATGGCCCGCCTGCCCCATAATCTCGGCCTTCTTAGCCGTGTCACAGGTAGTGATTTACGAGCGTACAACAGTACTGGCCAGCGCTTTTAGTGGCGAGTGTCAATAATTTTCCTCAGGATATGAACAGCTGTTTGGAGGCTTGGGGGACCTTTGCCGCCTCCTGTCACGTTCTCTACGGTGGTGTTCGTAGGCCCTGTTTGCAGGTGTGTTTTGTTTGCTCGTCAGGGTCATGAACCTATGACGCTCAGACTTTTTGGAGGGAATTTAATGAAAAAAAGTCACATTGGTCGCCGTCGCGGTACGTCCGTAGCAGCGGCTGCTCTGTCATTTGCACTTGTTGCGCCGTTGGCACAGCCGGTTGCGTTTGCCCAAGATGAACCGGCTGCGGTTGCGGGTGCGGACGCTCAAGCTGGTGATGCTGCCAAAGATAAGCAGGTTTCGAACGCCATCTTCTCCAAGACGGGCTGGCGTAACTACTTTGGCTACCACGGCTACGCCTACATCAATAAGGGCGGTCGTGCTGATGACCTGCAGAAGAGTAATGAACCGCTCATTGGCAACGTTATCTACCTGCAGTACGTCAATGGTAAGAACGAAGTTTCCCCGGTGTTCTACACGACGACGGACTCTGAGGGTCGCTTCTCCTTCGATCTGTCGAAGAGCTTCCTGAGCCGTGTTAGTGCTCCGGAGTTTAGGCTCAACGGCATCGAGGGCGGCAAGACCCGTGTCCGCGTCTGGGGTGAAAACCCGGACGAGGATAAGTACTCCGTAGTCATGGCGGGTGACATGAAGTCTGGTCGTTACACCACTCGTCTTGATCGTGTGCAGGAGTCCTGGAACTTTACGGCCGGTTCGGCTGGTTCCCGCATTACCAACGGTCGTTTTGTGCTGGAGGAGAAGCCAAACCACGTTGGTTGGCTGGCCAAACCGGAAGATCAGTGGACGCGTGCGCTCGACGGCGAGACCGGCAAACCGACCGTAGATGGTCAGTTCCCGGACTACGGCCGTCATGGTGCGATCGATGGCGGTACGCGTATTTGGTGGGAGTCTGGCGAAGACGCTGGCTCGCTGCCAAGTCAGTACGCCTACGACGTCAATCAGGGTGACCGTGCCGCTGGTGGTGTAGAGATTGTTGCGTCTTACCTTAATGATGAGGTCGCGCGTCAGATTGATGCGTGGAAGGACGCTAACCCGGGCTACACAGTTGAACAGGAACGTGAGAACCAAAAACGTATCATTGATGCGTACCAGGGTGAGCACGGTGTAGGTTCCCACATTGCTGAGACGGTCGTAGCGCCGTCGAAGGCGGATGGTACGTTCTTCCTGCCGTTTAAGGGCACGTATGGTCAGTCGCGTACTCGGGAAAACCAGCCTGCGCAGATTTCCAACAAGCTTGAAGAAGGCGACTTCGGTACCGTTGCTAAGGATTTTATGCCTGACAATGGTGCTTCCCGCTACGCTGCGTTTTCTGATGGTTTGATTAACCAGACGAAGAAGCGCCACGTCAACACCGATTACATGTACATCTACCCTCGTATCGAGGGTCGCGATGTGAAGCTCTCGTCGTTCCCAGTGAACATGTTCCAGAACATCAAGGACTTGGGCAGCTCGGGCACGAGTAACAACATGGGCGGTATTCGCTTCCCGCTGATGTCTGCGCAGCCCATCTTTGATATTCCGGAGTACAACTCGTACGACAATAAGGGTCGTGCGGGCTCCAAGGTGACCACCAAGACTGCTGGTCTAATGCCGAATGCTGATTATGCAATCCGCTGGTACGCCACGACTGAGGATGGCACTCAGGAAGAGCTTGAGGATGCGATGTGCATCGTCAAGAGTGACGACAAGGGTGCGTTGCCGTCCTGTGATTTCCAGGCTCCTGAAGATCTGAAGGAGACCACGGTTTACACCGCTGCTGTAGTCAGCGTTGATCCGGTGTCGAAGAAGCCTTCTGACCGATGGGAGATTGCAGACTCCTTTACTGCGGTTGTGCCTGAGCAGTTGCCGCTGGGCTCCACGGGTGAAGAGTACCCAGACAACGACGTAACGCCGTTGTTCAAGGAGAAGCTGGATGAGGGGGCTAAGCCGACCTACTCTGCCGATAATCTGCCTGATGGCCTCGAAATTGACCCCGAAACCGGCAAGATCACCGGCACCCCAACCAAGCCTGGGACCACCGAAGTGACCGTAACCCGTGAGGTTGAGGTCGAGGTTGAAAAGTATGTTCCTGTGCTTGATGAGCAGGGTGACCCGGTGTACGAGAACCCGGACGAGGAAGATCCGGAAAAGCGTGTCGAAAAGACCGAACCGAAGAAGGTTACTGAGAAGCAGTACGAGCGCGTAATCACCAAGATCACGGTGACGGACACCAAGCTGGCCGACGGTTTCGTCGGCGAGCCGTACGAGCAGGAAGTCAAGCCGGAAGGTTTTGACAAGCTGCCGCAAGGCTTCGAGCTGAAGAAGGACTCCATCAAGGTTGAGGGTCTTCCGGCCGGTTTGGAGTACAAGGACGGCAAGATCACTGGTACGCCGACCGAGAAGGTTGAGGCTTCTGAAGAGAAGCCGAATGTGACCGTGACTTACACCTTGGTTGATCAGGACGGCAACGAGACCGAACACACCGACATGGTCCCGCTGTCTGTTGGAGTTAAGACCACGGTTGATTCCTCTGGTGTGAAGCCGGTTGATCCGACCGATCAGGAGCAGGAC
>NZ_KV833327.1:0-294 GCF_001837615.1 Corynebacterium sp. HMSC070H05 | reverse complement strand
CGGGAAGCGCTCGCGGGCGCTGGCAATCGCGGCAGCCGCGGCTTCTTTGGCGTAGCCCTGGCCTTGCGATTCTGGTGCGAATCGGTAGTAGAGGTTCAGGACTTCTTCGTCGGCTTCCTCGCTGTGCCGTACCCCGGTAAAGCCGATGGTCGCGCCGTCGAGGGTGCGTACCGTGTAGTAGCCCAACTGCTGCTCAGCCCAATTGTTCTGCCACGAGCGCGCAAGCTCGACAGCCTCATCGCGGGTCTTCATTGTCAGCTCGGGGCGGTGCTCGTAGGTGCGGGGATCTGAGTG
>NZ_KV833326.1:0-284 GCF_001837615.1 Corynebacterium sp. HMSC070H05 | reverse complement strand
CACAACTGATCCAAGGGTGTGTCTGCTGCCATGTGGCGTGCGTCGGATTGTTTCCGCGTGAATTTCGTTGCCCCGTAGTAGACGTCGTGTACGCGTGACCATTCTCGGATGCGCGACGGGTTCAGCCCGGCAGCAAGGGCTGTGTCGCGGTCGAAGTCGGCGATGTCCGTAAGCCGGAAGCCGAGAAGGTCTACAAATGCCATGGCATAAACGCTACGAAGCGAGAAACCACCGCACAAGACCCACCACAAAAATGTGGATAACTCCAACACCAAATTCCACAA
>NZ_KV833325.1:0-854 GCF_001837615.1 Corynebacterium sp. HMSC070H05 | reverse complement strand
AATACCCCTACCAACTACGCGCACTCAGCAGGCAAATGAAGAAAAACGGAACCACATCCAAAGGCACAACCAGGTGGCGATGCAAGGACCCGAACTGCGGCAGCTCCACGACACGAACCCGCAGCGACCGCACGCTGACCCGCGACTTTAAAGCCTTCGTTGCTTATGCCACCTCCACAGCGACGTTGTCTGAACTCGCCGAGCAACACAAGGTGAGCCGTTGGACACTTGACCGCCGATTCAAACCGTTTTGGCTTATCGACATCCCCAACAACGGTGACCCGCAGCGCGTTTACGATCAGATCTTCATCGACGGCACCTACACCGCCGCCGGATGCTTGCTCGTGGCAGCCAGCCACGACCACGTCATCGCCTGGCACTGGGCCAAACACGAAACCGCCCATGCGTATACGCAGCTACTTCGCAAAATCGCTGAACCGCTCTGTGTCGTCCTCGACGGTGGACAAGGCGCCTTGACTGCGATTAAAGCCTGCTGGCCCAACGCGATGATCCAACGCTGCCTCGTCCATGCGGTCAAGTCCCGTGTAGTGGTGTAGCCGTTTGTCCGTTCGGCTCGGTATGAAGTTGGGGGGTTGTGTTAGGCGGTTAGCTGGTGGTGGTCGCCATGATCATCTCCTGTGTGGGGGTTGGGTTGGTGCATGAGGTGTTTGCTGTGCTCGAGTGCGGATAGTGACATGTAGCGTTTTTGTTGGATCCAATCGTCGTGTTGCTCGGCAAGGACGGCGCCAACAAGCCGGCGGATCTCCCGGTTTAACCGCTCGGTGGGGTTGTTTGACCACACCTTCGTCCAGACCGGTTTCGGCGCTGCGGTAAACGCCAGCACCTCATCGAGT
>NZ_KV833324.1:0-5517 GCF_001837615.1 Corynebacterium sp. HMSC070H05 | reverse complement strand
TCGATATCCGCATCTGTCGGCACCGACAACTCAAGCCGCGGGGTGCGCAGGGCAAACGCATCAGACATGGTGAGTCCTGTCCTTACGCTTGCTCCACAACCGCCACAAAGAGAACTCACCCGCGGCACTCAGTACCGGCAGGGTGGACAGGCGTACGGCGCGGCGCACGGAGCGGTAGTCGCGGATAGCCCAGCCTTGGGCTTTCGCGTGGCGGCGCAGCGCACGGTCCGGATTGACGGCAACGGGGGAGCCGACCATCTCAAGCATGGGGAGGTCGTTGATGCTGTCGGAGTAGGCGGTGCACTGCTTGAGATCGTGTTGCTGCAGTAGGTCCTCAAGGAAGCGGCGGAGGTTTCCTTGAGAGACTGACCATTGTGCAAGGAATTCCCGCTGTTCTGACATGGCGATCGTGACTCTTTCGGTGGCGGTGTTAGCGTGAGCAATCATACAAGGGCGAGCGACGTAGGCACGATGAAGACGAGTTGCGATGAAGACGGTCGAGCTGATGGTGCGCTCCACGTGCGGTTCGTGCGAGCGGGTGGAGGCGCAGATCGCTCCGGTGGTGGAGAAGTGTGACACGGAGCTAGTGCTTGTCGACGTCGACCTGGACCCCGACAACGCCGCCCAATACGGCGATCGCGTGCCGGTTGTCGTCATTGATGAGGAGGAGTTTGCATGCTGGGAAGTAGACAACGCAGACCTTGAAGCCGAGCTCCTCTTTCCAACGCTGGGGGTTCTTTCGTTTTTATGTTGTTATGTTCGTTCCCGGTCCGTCGATGACGGGCGTAGCAGTGCACTCCGGGGGTGGGGCCGAGCTTCGCATCGACCCCTTCCCGTCGACCAACTCAGGTCAGCGCGGTGACGGTGCGGGCGACGCCGGAGTACGAAGGGATCCGCCAGATTGCAATAAGAAATCCAGCCCACACTCTGAGCTTGGCTCGGAGGCGGGCTGAACGATTGACATGAACCCTAGCATGAGCGAGGCTAGTTCCGCAGGCATGAAAACTCGTTTGTATCAATTTGATAGCTGTAGCTCCCCGGAGATGTTTGCTGGGCTCCTCCGCTAAGGTAAAAACTACGTAACTAGCGGGAGGTGAGTGATGACTGTTCGAATCGACATTGCAGCACCGACGTTGCGTTGGGCCCTACAGCGGACCGGCGTCACGGTTGAAGAACTTGCCCAAAAAAGCGATTTTCGGTTGGTCCGGCAATGGCTGGAAGGGGAGGTATCCCCGACGTTGCGTCAGGCCCAGCACTTGGCATCGCTTGCTTGTATCCCGTTTGGATACTTGCTTCTCGACGACCCCACGGATGACCAACCGGATTTTCCAGATTTCCGCACCGTAGACAGTAAGAAAGTAACCGAGTTCAGCCCGGAATTGAAGGAAACGATTTACGCCTGTGAGCGGCGTTTGGGTTGGTACGCCGAATTTGCTCGTGCAGAAGGCATTGAGCCCCCATGCTTCGGTGGCGAATGGACATTACGTGATAACCCGGACGATGCCGTGCGTGCATTACTTCCTCAGCTCGCCGATGCTGGATGGAAGCCAGGCAGGGCGGCTACTGGTCGAGAGAATGTGCTGGAATTAGCGGAGGCAATTGAGCACTGCGGTGTCTTGGTGATGCGAAACTCCGTACTTGGAAATAACAACCACCGCAAACTCGACATCGACGAGTTTCGTGCTTTCACACTGCTCGATGGTGCTTACCCCTTGATCTTCATCAACGGCAGTGATTACAAAGTTGGGCAGTACTTTAGCCTTGCTCACGAGCTAGGCCACGTGCTACTCGCTGCAGAAGGGCTCACTGGAGCCATGAACGATCATCACGATGTAGAGCGATGGTGTAACAGGTTTGCAGCTGCCCTGCTTCTGCCGCAGCATGCGTTGTTGCAGGAATGGGACAGAAATCCCGATCTGAAACACATCACTGAATGGGCATACGATGCGTACCGGGTAAGCGCGGATACGACACTGTGGTCCCTTGTGGGGCAGCGCCGCCTTGGCAAACCACAAGTGCAGGAATTCCTTCGGCAACGTCCCTCGAACCCTACGCCTCCGATTGTTAGTGGAGGCGGTGACTTCTTCGTCACGTTGAAGTCTCGGCTGGGTGGCCGGTTCTTGGACACAGTAACCGGCGCATATGCAGATGGCGCAATTTCTCAAGAGGAAGCTTCGCGCCAACTGGGCATTGCAAAGACTGCGACGCTGAAGAATGCGGTTACTCGTATGCAGGAGGTCGCATAGGTGTACCTCATCGATACGAATATCGTGATCGGTGCGTTCAATCACCGTCCGCGAGACATTTTTGAATCGTACGACGAGTCCGAAGACATGGTTGTTGAAGACCTTGAGTTCGGCGACCGCAAGTTCAAGATCGACTAGGGCGATTACTTTAACTTCAAGATTCCGCTGGTATCTTCCGTCCAGTCTGCTCTGGACGTGAAGCCGGGGGCAGTCAGCGAGGCAGTGGAAGGCATGTCCGAGCAGGTCGATACCTACATCGGCAAGCTCATGAAGGACGGAGTGAAGAACTCCAACAAGGTGGGCACCCTCCCGCTCGACATTGAGAAGAAGGACGCGTACAAGACGCTGGTGGCGCTGCGTAAGAAACTCAACGCCACTTCGGTTCCGAAGACTGACCGTTTCGTGATGGTTGGCCCCGAGATGGAATCGGCGTTGCTGTACGACGAGCGCCTGGACAAGGCAGTGAACAACAGCAATCTCTTGAACGGTGAGATTGGTCGCCTGCTCGGGTTCCGCATCATTTCCGCGCCGACGGTGCCGACGGTGGCGGGCCGTGAGGTGTCATTGTGGGCCACCCGATGGCTACCGCGTTCGGCTACCAGATCACGGAGGTGGCGGAATCGTCCATGCTGCCGTTCCGTTTCACCCGTGCGATTACGGGCCTCCAGGTGTACGGCGGTTCCGTGTTCCGCCCGGAGGTGCTGGCGACGGCTGAACAGGATGTGGTGGAGCCGACCACGGCGGGTGCTACCGAGTAGACGCTAGCCCGTAGCAGGCAGCGAAGGGGGTCAGGGTGTGTGCCTTGGCTCCCTTTACCCATACCTGGATGAAGGGCACACCATGAATAATCCGTATCAGGAAGAACTACTTAACCGTCTCCGTGACCATGAGAACGCGAGGGGTGAACGTGAACTGACCCGGCTTATCAACTGGGCTACATCCGCTGTGTTGAAGTACACAGCTGTGCGGACGCTCACTAAGACGATGATTGAGAAGTGGGTCAGAGTTAAGGCAGCAGGGTGTGTTCGATGCCGTCTAGGATCACATCGATGACGAGGTCGTAGTATTCCTCGGACATCGCTTCTTCTTCATCAGGGTGTGAGAGAGGCTCCAGGTAAGAGTTGACAATACTGGTCAGTCCAACAGATTGAGCCATCATAGGCTCAAGCCTGACAAGCATTTCGTGCAGGTTGTGGCGAGGCTGGATTTGATTGGATGCGCGCAGGTTTCTCGCTCCGATCGTGTGGATGATCGAGTTCGCGATAATTGTGTAGGCCACAGGCGAATTGTCACCAAACCCAGCTTCTTGTAGTTTGGCCCAGGCTCCATCGATCATCGGCAAAAACTGTTCGGTGAACTTGCCCCGCGCGAACCTGTCGGTAATCCCCGGATATGCTAACAATGCGGGGCGTAGATTGTGAGCCATAGCTCGAAACCAGGCTTTCCATTCAAGGTCCGGGTCGGGAACTTCAATCCCGACACATACCCGGTCTACAACAGCATCACAAATGGCTTCCTTGTTTGGAAAATAATGATAAATCACTGAGGGAACCACGCCCAGTTCACGGGCAATGTCCCGTACTGACCATCCCTCAACGCCACTGATCGCGCTTAACTGTACAGCTTGTTTGACAATCAGCTCGCGTGATAGCCCAGCCCTTCGCCCCGTTAGCACAGTGTTCATAAGGTGACCCTAACTTATTACTTGACCCTTACTAGAACACCATTCTACAATATCCCTAAGTGAAACAGTGTTCTAGTAATGGAGTGTAGTGATGCCCGACCCTCGTAGTGATAAGCCGACACAGAGCTCTATTGATCCAGGAGCGCAAGCGAACCTGGTAGTGGGAATCGTTTTTCTCGCCTTTATGGGGCAAATGATTCTCAATCCGATCATCGCGCCACTGTCACGACAGATGGGATTGCGGGAATGGCATATTGGCGCCACTATCTCTTTGGCAGCGATTGTACTAGCGAGCTTGAGTGCTTATTGGGGGCGAGCTTCCCAACGTGTCGGCGCTAAACGTGTACTCGCGGCCGGGCTTGTGATCGCGATCATCGCTTTGAGCGCCTTCGGTATTGTCTCCTACCTGGGGATGAACCAGGTAGTTGGCGGTGTCGGACTAGTTTTTGGTGTTGTGATCACTCGTGGTTTGCTCTATGGTGGAGGGATTTCAGCGATCGCCCCGACCGCGCAAGCCCACCTGGTCACGCATGCTGCCAGCGAGAACGGGCGGGTAAAAGCACTGGGCATGATTGGAGCGGCTCAAGGGATGGCCTCCATTGTTGGAGGTGTTACTGGAGGTGTGTTAGCCGCTGCTGGTGGCCTGCTCTTGCCCTTGGTGGTCATGCCCGTTGTGATGGTGATTGGTCTGGTTGTTCTCTTGGTGAGTTTCGCACCTCAAAGCCGAGGGCAACTTTTTGCAAAGCCTCAACGGATTCGCTTCACTGATCCGCGTGTAGCTCCCTGGCTAGCAACTGGTCTGGTGATGTTTCTTGTGTTTTCTTCTGTTGCTACGATTTTTGGATTCACTGTCCAAGACCGCTTCGCCCTGTCGGCAACTGCGACCGCAGGTATTTCCGCGATTTACCTGACCATCATGGGCGTGACCATGATCATTGCCCAAGCGGTGATTGCTCCAAAGACAGGGTGGGGAGCAGCGAAGCTTTTACGTACTGGTCTGGCCATTACACTAGTTGCAACTGTGCTCATTTGGCCTACCTCCTCGCACGCTTTACTGGTTGTCGGGTGTATCGTGCTGGGGGTAGGTATGGGACTGGCGATGCCCGGGTACAACACTGGCCCAACCTTGAAGATGAGTGTAGATGAGCAAGGCGCAGTGGCTGGCATCATCAACGCTAATAATGGGTTGGCGTACGCGATTGCCCCGCTGGCTTCGACCGCCCTTTACGGGTGGAACCCGCTGGCACCCTTCGCCGTCTGTATCGCCTTGATTGCAGTGGTCGTCATCTACGCCCACACCGCACCCGCACTACGCCAATAACTATGAGCGTGCCTGAAGTAGCCGTTCCATCACGTTATCCGCAGGAGTCGGCCCCGAGTAGTCCACCAGCGAGTTGGCTTTGACGACATCGAAAATCTCGTACCAGAGCGTATTCGCCTGCTTGCTAAACGACTGAGACATGGCCACGAATGGGGACGCGATAGCTGTTAGGACCACGGATTTAATAACACTGTGGTGAGTATCCAGTAACGCCCGAGTGAGTATCGGGTAACACTCGGGCGTTGACTATGAGCCGCTACTGCGTA
>NZ_KV833323.1:0-544 GCF_001837615.1 Corynebacterium sp. HMSC070H05 | reverse complement strand
CAAGGCACACCGCTACGCGCGTCGTATCGATGAAAAGGAGCTCCCGCTCGACGAGACACTCCCGATCCTGCGCGAGCTGGTGGAGATGGATCTCGGCACCGCTTCGATCGACCTTGGCCGCCTGGCAAAGGAGTTCAAGCACTCCGACGAGAAGGATCTGCGTGCCTTCCTCGAGGCGCAGCTCGCTGACGTCATCGGCACCTCCTCCGAGCTCGATGCACGCGACGTCGTGCTCTACGGCTTCGGCCGCATCGGCCGCCTGCTTGCCCGTATCCTGATTGCCCGCGAGGCAATGTACGGCGGTGTGCGCCTGCGTGCGGTGGTGGTGCGCAAGAAGGGTGACATTGACATCATCAAGCGTGCCTCCCTGCTGCGACGTGACTCTGTCCACGGTGCGTTCAACGGCACGATCACCGTTGATGAGGAGAAGGAAATCATCTGGGCCAACGGCACTCCGATCCAGATGATCTACGCCAACGACCCGGCTGAGATTGATTACACGGCGTACGGCATTAACAACGCCATCGTCGTCGATAACACTGGC
>NZ_KV833322.1:0-6376 GCF_001837615.1 Corynebacterium sp. HMSC070H05 | reverse complement strand
TCGATGGCGCGTGCCATCTCCGGGTTCAGAGAATTCAGGGCCTTGGGGCGGTCGAGGGTGATCACCCCGGTCGTGCCGCGTACTTCGGTCTTCACAAACTCAGTCATGTCGCCCAGTGTTCCACATCACACCGGTATGGTGTGGGCAATGCAGACGCCACGACTGATCGCACTCGACATGGACGGCACCCTCCTCACCCCGGAAGGCCAGGTACCTGAGCGCTTTTGGCAACTTTACGACGACGCCACCGCCCAGTCCATCACCATCACCCCCGCCTCCGGCCGCCAACTGGCAACACTGCAACGCATGTTCCCCGCATGCGACACGTTCATCGCCGAAAACGGCGCGGTGGTCTTCCATAACGGCGAGGTGATCTCCACAACGCCACTTGACGACGACGCCGCGCGCGAGGAAGCGTTGCGCTGGAACTGGCGCACCTCGACCGAAGCAGTGGTCGAGGTGTACGAGCAGGCTATTGCTCGACGCGGCTGAACGTTGCAGTCTCCTCCACATCGCGGGGGGCATCTAAAGAGTCGTCTTCGTACTCGTAGCCAAGAATCTCCGGCTGCCGGGACGGGTGGATCCCGGGGACGAACCACATGATCACTGCTGCGGCTACGCCGCACACCCCCGCGGCAAGAAGGCTGAACTTCGCTGGCACGAGTAGCAGCGCGAGAACGGCGACGATCGCGATAGCCGCCCAGGTCACACCGATCACCGTCGCAGGCTCGTATTGGTGTGACACGTCCTTTTCAGCCCAAGGCACCTGCGGGAACCGCGCGCGAGCTTCGTTTCGGGTGCGCCGGTCGGCGCGCTGCGTTGGCATCACCGTCGCCACCAGCACCAAAAACAGGCCCACACCGGCGATGATGAGGTCGCCTGCCGCGACGCCGAAGAACAACACGCCGGAGCTCAAGGACACCGCCACTCGCTCCCAGGTTGACGGCGGCAATGGCGTTCCCGGATCAACGTCGGGGTAGAGCATGGCAAACGATGCATCGATCTTGTCCCGCATGGGTTTTCCCTTCCTACTTGCGTTTTAAACTAAGCCATGGCTAAATTAGCGTAGCCTAAGCTTGGTAGAATTCTAGAGGGAGTCGACAGGATGCGGAAAGCTAGCAAACAACGGGCTAACAGAATTGCGGCCCTCACCATCTCTGGGGCGCTGCTTACTGCCGGTGGGGCCATCGGCTTTCCACTCATTGCGGCCCCCGAAGCCACGGCGCAGGCCGCCAGCAACCGGACCGTGCAATCCGGGCAAATGCAGTGGTCAATCCGCGACTCCTTCATGAAGTACATCATGGGCCCCGTTGCCAAGGGTGAGGTGCAGACCTCCGGCGGGATCACGCTCGCTAACGGCGTATTCACCATCCCAGTTGCCAACTCGAACATTACGGGGGCGAATGCGGGCACCATTGCATTTGACGGCGGGATCCGGTTCTATGGCCACAAAGGGACGCTTGACATCAAGCTCACCAACATGAAACTGGTGATCAACGGCACCAGCGGTGAGATTCGAGTGGATTATGAGAGCCGCGAGAACACCGGCGTGCCAGGCAACATCGGCCCATTGTTCACAGGCAAGGAGGCGGTCTTAGCCACCGTCGCTTTCTCAGCCGCTCCCGATTTCTCGCAAGACACCGTCACCCTCACCGGTGACACCAAGGTGTCTACCGAAGGTGCAAGCAAGGTATTCGCGGATTTCTACCCTGCTGGTGAGCCCCTTTCCCCGCTCAACCTCAGCCTTAAGATGGGGGCGGGCTCCGGCGCACCCTCGGGGACCAGTGGAAACTCAGGTAGTGGTGGTGCCGCCACACGCTCCAACGCCACCGAGGGCGCAGCCAAACTGCTCGGCCAAGTCAACGACACTCTCATTGAAGTCAACGGGCTGATCACCAACACTGAAAATCTCATGGACAACTCCGGCCAGTTCCACGACCGGGTGTGGGGTACCAGCGCTGCCACGTCTGCTGAAGCTCCTCCGACAGGTGCTGGTGCGGCTGGCACTGGTACCGGCGGCGTTGCTGCAGCGCCCAACAGCGGAGGATTCTCCACCGCTGACGCGGCCGATGGCGGTAGCGGCGGCGGAGGTGGCATCGCAGGCCCATCGGGTGGTGCCGCCCCGAGCCGAGCAGCCAGCTCTGGGCAGTCTGGAGCTGGAGCTGGAGCTGCACCCGCAGCCCAGGCCGTATCCAACGACATCTGCACTGCCCCCGCCTCGAAGGGCGTGACCAGCGGCGACTTCGCGTGGGGTGTACGTTCCACGTTCCGCGCGTACATCCAGGGCCAGATTGCCAAGGGTGGCTGGAACCTTTCCAACAACGTCGCGTATTCCGACGGCCAATACCGCTTCAAGGCGCAAGGCGGAGCCGTGAATCCGCAGACCAAGGAAGGCACGATCCTCTTCCCTGGAACCATTGAGTTCTACGGCCACAAGGGCATTCTTGAAACCCGCTTCTCCAACATCGAGGTGCAATTCAAGGGCAACGCGGGATTGCTTGTCATGGATGTCACGTCGAACGATGTCGAAGGCAACCCCGGCGACTACGGCCGCGTCGCCATGGCCAATCTCACGTTCACGTCGCTGGACGTCTCCGATTCCGCAGTTTCCGGTTCAGCAACCACCACGCTGACACCAGTTGGAGCCGAGGCGTTCGCCAACTTCTACCCCGCAGGCGACCCGCTGGACCCGATCAATTTCACCGCGAGTCTCAGCGGCGCCCCGAACTGTGCCCAAGGGCAGGGAGGAGCAACAAAAGGCGACGCGCAGGGCAAGTCCAGCTCCACCGATGCCGCTGCGGCACTGCGTGCTGACGGTGTCGGTGTGGACGGGACAGGCCCGGGCGCAGCGTCCTCCACCGCCGCAGCACAAAGCATGGGCGACAACGCTTCGCTCGGTGGATTCAAGGAGCAGACCGGGGATGGCGAAGACCAGTTCCGGATCAAGTCTTCCGGGGCCTCGCCGTCCGGTCTCAACCTCGACGGCAACAGCGTGCCGTCGGTACTTGCCTTGCTCGCGTCACTGGTTATCGGCGGCGGCAGCATTATCAACTTCGGCCGCAAGGCCCCGAGCGTCTAAGGAGATCCCACCCTAATGAGGAGACTAGTAGCCACCGTCCTCGTCTGCATGCTCGCCTTAACCGGTTGTGCAAGCTGGGACGGCACATCGAGTGTGAACGCTGAGCTCGCGAGCGAGTTACGCACGGAAGCGGGCCAAGTCGATCCGCGCGCGGCGCAGGGTGTGAAGACCGTGCCTTCGCTTGACGACGTTGCCCCTGTGGCTACCAACCCAACACCAGCCCTCCCTGTTTCGCTGGTAGACGCGAAAGGCTTCGACGTTGAGGTAACCGATGTCTCCCGCATCCTGGCGCTCGACCTGTACGGCACCTACACCAAGACCCTGACTGGTCTGGGGCTCAACGAGAACATCGTAGGCAGAACGGTGTCGAGCACGGAACCCTCCTTGGCTGACCGCCCAGTGGTCACCGTGGGTGGCCACAACCTCAACGCCGAGGCCATCTTGGAGCTGAACCCAACACTGGTGATTGTGGATGAGTCCGTCGGCCCGCCAGAGGTGATTGAGCAAATCCGCAACGCAGGTATCACCACGGTGATGATGAACCCCAAGCGCTCGCTGGAGACCATCGGCGACGATATCCGCCTGGTGGCTTCGGTGGTTGGTTTGCCCGAGGAGGGCGAGAAGCTCGCCGAACGCAGCATGCGCGAGGTTGAAGAGGCGCTTGCCGTGATCGATGAGATCAAGCCTGCTGAGCCGCTGCGCATGGCGTTTCTGTACCTTCGTGGCACCGGTGGCATCTTCTACATCATTGGCGAGGACTACGGATCTACCAGCCTGATCAATGCCCTAGGCGGTCGCGACATGGCGGCCGAGGCCGGCATCACCGATCTGAAGCCGGCCAGCCCCGAAGCGCTCGCTGAGCTCAACCCCGAGATGTTTGTACTGATGACGAAGGGCCTCGAGTCCACCGGCGGCATGGAAGGGCTACTCCAGCGACCGGGTGTCGTGCAGACAATCGCCGGGCAGAATCAACGCGCGATCACGATGAATGACGGCGACTCCCTCGCCTTCGGCCCCCAAACTGGAGAGCTCCTCTTGCGCGCCGCGAAACTGCTGTACGGCGAAGGTGCCAACACCGGCTCGGTGGACACAAAGAGCGGGCAGCGCACGAATGGCTAACTACGTAGACCAGGTGTTCGCGCAGCGACACCGGCGCCGCATCGCGCTGTTCATCGGACTCGTCGTGCTGCTTGCGGTGACGTTCGTCGTGTCGCTAAGCGTCGGCCAATACACCGTCCACCTCGGGGACCTGCCGCGGATTCTCGCTCGCGGCCCCTTCGGCGTTGACGGCATGGATGCCTCTGTCATTTGGCAGGTGCGTATCCCCCGGCTGATCTTGGGCATTCTTGTCGGCGCTGCGCTCGGCGTGGGGGGCGCGCTCATGCAAGCTGTCTTCGCCAACCCGCTGGCTGAGCCCTCAGTGATGGGTGTGACCTCGGGTGCCGGCGTCGGTGCAGCGATTTTCATCGTCAGCGGGGCGAGCTTCGCAGGCACCATGACCATCCCAATCGGCGCATTTGTCGCCGGCTTAGCCACGACGCTATTGGTGTGGGCGTTGGCGAGGCACCGCGGTAAGACCGCGGTTGTCAACTTGATCTTGGTGGGCATCGCGGTAAACGCCGTCGCTGGCGCAACCATTTCATTCCTGCTGTTCCTCGCACCCTCGACTGCGCGTGAGCAGATCATTTTCTGGCAGATGGGCACCCTCGCCGGTGCACAGTGGAAGCACGTCACCCCCGTCGCCTGCATTGCGGCATTCGGAATTGTGTGCGCGCTGTTCCTCGGCCGGAAGCTCGATCTGCTGGCGCTCGGAGAAGGCGCCGCATCGCACGTTGGTGTCAACGTACAGCGGTTGCGAACAATCAGCGTGCTCCTGGCGACGCTACTGAGCGCAGGCGCAGTGTCCTACGCAGGACTCATCGGCTTCGTCGGTTTGGTGATTCCCCACATCATCCGCACTGCTGTTGGACCGTCGAATAGCGTGCTCATCCCGGCATCAGCACTCGGCGGCGCGGCGCTGATCGCGGTTGCAGACGTGGTGGCGCGCAACCTCATCGCGTACGCGGATATGCCCATCGGCATCTTCACCGCGCTCGTCGGCGGGCCGACGTTCTTCATTCTACTTCGTCAAATGATGCGCAAGGGGGTGCACTGACATGAGCGTTGAGGCGCACAACATGACCGTCCGCATCGGCGACGCCGAGTTGCTTTCCGACGTTTCTTTTCACGCCGCACCTGGCACCGTCACCGGCCTCATCGGCCCGAACGGCGCAGGTAAGTCGACGCTGCTCGCCTCACTCTCTGGAGACATCCCCGTTGCCTCGGGCGTGCTGCAGATCGACGGTGTTGAGCCGCGGCATGCCAAGCCAAAAGCGATGGCCAGGAAGCGCGCTGTCATGTTGCAGGACGTGTCCGTCACCTTCTCATTCCTCGTCCGCGATGTCGTGGCGATGGGACGTTCGCCGTGGGAAGGCACGAGCAGCCCGGAGGAGGACAACGCGATTATCGATGCCGCCCTCGAGGCCACCGGGGTTTCCCACCTTGCCGGCCGTGAAGTCGTGACACTCTCCGGCGGCGAGCGCGCCCGCGTGGCCATGTCGCGTGTCCTCGCGCAGACCACCCCGGTGGTGTTCTTCGATGAGCCAACAGCGGCCATGGATGTTAAGCACCAAGAGCGTGCCCTTGGACTCATCCGGCAGGCGGCGCGTAGCGGGAGCACCGTCGTGGTGGTGCTGCACGATCTCAACGCAGCGGCCAATTATTGCGACCAAGTGACCTGTCTCAACCGAGGTCGCGTGGCCGCCAGCGGCCCTATTGACCAGGTGTTTACCAGCGAGACCCTGTCTGCAGTATACGAGTATCCCCTCGAGGTCCGCCGGCATGGGGAATCGATCCACGTATCCCCCACGCGCACTGACACCAACGCCCTCGGCTCGCACACGCGCAACCTCCTCTTCCCCGACCGCACCTAAGGAGATCCACATGTTCCCGACCCGTAAATCTGCCGCTGCGGCGACGTTTCTGCTTGCAGCGGGTGTCGTCGTCGCCCCGTCTGCACACGCGGCGAGCGTTCCCGCTATTGAGACCGCGAGCCTGAGCTGGAATCTGAAACGAACGTTCTCCAACTACATCACCGGCCCAATTGCAAAGGGCAAAATCGAGGTTGCTTCCCCCGCGACTATCAAGCACTTCGGCGGCTTTGTGGAGCACAATCCGCCGTCCCAACGCTTTCAGCCTGACGACGCCTCATTGAAGTACGACTTCGCCTTCAACCCGGCCAACTCGAAGTTGGACGCC
>NZ_KV833321.1:0-5150 GCF_001837615.1 Corynebacterium sp. HMSC070H05 | reverse complement strand
GAAGAAGGACCAGGACACCAAGCTGGAGAACATCAACCCGACCCCGAAGCCGACGACCAGCAAGCCGACGCCGACTCCGACGACTGAGAAGCCGACGCCAACTTCGACAACTGAGAAGCCGACGACGACGAAGGTGACCACGTCGAAGCCGACGCCGACCTCGACGACTGAAAAGCCGACGCCAACTTCGACAACTGAAAAGCCGACGCCAACTTCGACAACTGAAAAGCCGACGACCACGAAGGTGACCACGTCGAAGCCGACGCCGACCTCGACGATTGAAAAGCCGACGCCGACCACGACCACTCCGGTCGAGACCAAGCCGTCCATTACCGGCTCGGTCAAGGACAAGGACGGCAAGCCGCTGCCGCAGGATGGCGAGGGTAAGCCGAATGTCACGGTTTATGGACCTGATGGCAAGAAGATTGTTGACAAGGTCGAGATCACGGATCCGGAGGGCAACTTCGAGATCCATGGTCCGGACGACAAGCCGCTGCCTGACGGTAAGTACATCGTCGAGGTAGAGACCCCTGAGGGCATGAACAACCCACGTCCGAAGATCGTTGAGGTCAAGGACGGCGAGTCTGATCCGATCGAGTTCGAGGTCGACAAGTCGGAGCGTGACCGCAAGGACAAGTCTGACCGCATCGGTGAAAGCACCGTCGGTGGTTGGTTGATCGATGAGCACGGTAACCCGATCCAGGGTGCAAAGATCAAGTTCATCAAGAAGGATGTCGCTGATCCGAACACCATCTCGGTCGATCCCCGCACTGAGGAGACCAAGGGACCGGAGTACTTCGACTACGAGGTACCGCTCACGGTCGACGATGACGGATTCTTCGTCACCCCGGCAATCGACTTCCAGTACTTCCCTGAAGGCGTCGTCGATTTCGACATGGAAATTGAGCTGCCGGACGGCTGGCCGGACACGGACATCAACGGCAAGCCGCTGAACCGTAAGGTCACGGTGAAGCAGGGCGAGCGTACCGACATGGGCGAGATCCGTGTCAAGGCTCCGATCGATCAGTCCATTGAGGGCAATATCAACGACGGCAACGGCAATGCTGTTCCGGGTACCAAGGTCGTAGTGACCGACCCGAATGGCGACTCCAAGATCATCGACGTTGATGAGAAGGGCAACTTCAAGATCGAAGATGTCACGCCTGGCGTCAACGAGATCGAGATCCTGACTCCGGGTAGCGACCGCGAGATCGACAAGATCAAGGTTCCGGTCCGCCCTGGTGATGACGTGAAGCTGCCGGAAATCCAGCTGACCAAGAATGCTTCCCTGAAACTGGAGAAGCAGGTCTGGGGCCGCGACGCCGATAACCTGGGCCAGGTTAAGGACAAGGACGGCAATCTTGTCGACGATGTCATGACCACCCTGCCCGGCGAGGATCTCTACTACGAGCTCTTCATCACCAACACCGGTGATACGCCGATTAAGAACATCGAGATCGATGATCCGGAACTTCAGTCGCGCAACATCGAATTGAAGATGCCGGAAGGCTGGACTGCTGAGTCTGAGCTCGCCCCGGGTGCAACCGAGGTGATTAAGGCCAAGATGAAGGCTCCGGAGGACGCATTCGACTTCAACAACGTCGCTACCGCCTTCGGTGAAACCAGCACTGGTGAAAAGGTTGGCTCGGGGCCGGATTCGGCGTACACCAAGTTCATCAAGGCAGAGGTGCACAAGAAGGTCAACGCCCGCTTTGCTACCAACCCGGACAAGCCTGTTCGTATGGGCGTCGGCAACGCACTGAAGTTCACCTACGAAGTCCAGAACACCGGTTCTGCACCGATGGTGAACGTGGAACTTAAGGACGCGATCTTTGAGGGCGATGCTAAGGACAAGGATGGCAACGACGTTCCAGCTGATCAGCTGAAGAAGGTCAAGGATCTTGAGATTAAGAAGCCTGAGGGCTTCAACGGCACGTTGCTGCCAGGTCAGCGTGTGATCTTCACTGCGGAGATTCCGGAAGGTCTGGCAACCAATGTCCGTCACCACAACCAAGCGGAAGCAAGGGGCGAGCTCCCGACGCGTCCGGCTCGTGGCCGTGGCCTCGCGGGCGAACCGGATTACGGCGATGACCCGTCATCCACGCTGATCATCTCCCCGCGCGAGAACCTCAAGGGCAACGCTCACATCATCGTTGACCAGGGTGCTCCGCTGGCTGACAACCTGCGCCTGATCGCATGGGTTGATGAGAACCAGAACCGCACGCAGGACGAGAACGAAGGCCTCGCAGGGCTGAAGGTCAAGCTGGTTCCGACCGATGGTGGTCCGTCCATCGCGGGCGAGACCAACGAAGACGGCAACGTCTACTTCGAGTCTGCACCGTGGGGTGAGTACACCTTCGAGATCGACAACCCGGGCAACCTGCGTCTGATTGATCCGCGTGATCCGGAGAAGAACTCGTCCCGTGCGGGCTCGACCCTGGAGTCGAAGCCGTTCAAGGTTCGCGGCAAGTTCTCCGAGCCGTTCGAACTGCGTCCGGCTGCGGATGATCCGTCCCAGAAGGAAATCGTGATCGGTCTGCAGTTTGAGAAGGGCAACGGCGACATCGCTGCAGGTGGCGGTATCGGCAGGGACAACGAAATTGTTGGCGAGGACGGCAGCTCCCTGGGCAAGTGCCTGGCCACCGCATCCTCGGTATCCAACCCGGTTGCGTGGCTGGTGCCGATCGGCCTTCTCGGTGCAGTCGCCGGTGGTATCGGTGTGATGTTCGAAGACGAGCTCAACGCCGCGGCCGCACAGGCCAACGAGGCAGTGCGCAGCGTGATGCCGAACGTGAACATTGAAGTCCCGTCTGTGTTCAACCAGTTCCAGGCGCAGATCGACCAGGTCAACCGCCAGCTGTCCCAGATCAACCCGGCCGCCCCGGCTGCGGTTGCCGGTGTTGGCCTCCTGGCTGTGGCTGGTCTGATCATGGGTCTGTACTACGCCAGCTGCCAGCTCGGCTGGAACGTAGAGACCGAGGGCAGCAGCTCCAACAACAAGGCCGAGGCAACGGAGACCGCCAAGCCTGAGGAGCCTGCGGAACCGGCTGAAGCCTAAAAGCTGACCCGCCTACGAAACCGATGCAAATTGCTCGGCGAGTAGGCGGGTTTCGCTTTTGTTCGGGATGTATTGTGAAGTCCAAGGTTGGCGTATACATTCATATGTGGTTTTTGGGGGCGCTCGCGCGCGCTTTTTCTATTCTCGAGAGGTAATAATGGCAGCAACATCCAAGGCAAAACGTGCCGTCGGGCTTTCGCTCGCGGCAGCAGTCGCAGGCTCGATCGCACTCGTGCCGGTCGCAAACGCGCAGGAGAGCGCTACTGCGAAGGAGACTGCGCCTGTGACGTCGTCTGCTGCGGTGGACCCGGTGTCGTCGACAAGCAATGCGAGCAGCGTATCGACGACCCCAGCAACCACCCCGGCCACCGCCAACACCCCAGTGGCGGATTCGGCCGCGCCGGTCACGCAGACCCCAGCCAAGGACTCGAACCTTTCGGACGCTGCAAAGGCATTTGCTGCCTTGTTCCTGGATACGCCCGGTAACGGCACCGGTACCTCTGGCGCGCAGTACAACTCCAAGGGCCGCACCTACACCGCTCTTGCGCGCCACCCTGAAAACAAGCTGCTGTACGCCATCTCCCAGGACGAGGAGGGCAAGAACGCCGGCCACCTGCTGCGCATTAACGCCAACGATGGTGGTCTGATGGATCTGGGCAAGATCGACCTCAAGGGTGACGACGCCACCAAGATCGACACCGCTGCCTTCACCGCAGGCGGCACGCTTGTGCTGTTCGGCGAGGACAAGGTGTACACCCTGGATCTTTCCGACGATAAGTCGGGCGCCAAGAACACCCCGCTCGCGTTCACCACTAAGCCGCTGAAGATCGACGGCGTGAAGGAAGCCGGCAAGCCCGCCGCATGGGCTGCCGACGGTGAGAAGAACGAGACCTCGCTTGTCGCCCTGTCCACCAACGACAAGGGTGAGGCTTACCTGTGGCACCTCGACGTCGACGAGAAGGCCCCAGCCGCGACCCACACCGCTGTGACAGTGCCGGAAAAGGCACCCCTGCCGAAGGTAAAGGCACTGAACTACGCCTACAAGAACGAAGACGGCGAGTTCGTCTTTGCAGACGACGACGCGACCGCTATCCACGTGAAGGACAACGCGGTTTCTAACGTCGTCACCAAGGGTGATGAAGCTGACAACTTCGCCGGTGTCGCTGGCCTCAAGCTGCCTGGCCTTGACAACCCGGAGACTGGCGCTGCAACCCCGACCGCAACCCCGGGCAGCGAGACCCCGACGAACCCGGCCACGACCACCACGCCTGCCACCGAGACCCCGACCAACTCGGCCACGACCCCAACCGCGCCTGCGGCTGAGGATGACTGGGTCATGGAGGTCCTTGTCCGCACCGATGACAACAAGGCTGTTGAAGGCGCTGAGTTCAAGAGCGCTGATGGCCGCGTTGCCGGTAGGACTGGTGCCGACGGACGCGCAAACGTCGTGTTCGATCTGAATAAGGACGCTAAGGATCGCAAGCTGATCAAGCTCACCTTGATCGAACCACCGCACGGCTACAAGAACACGGAAATCCAGGTCCAGCGCAACGCGAAGACCGCAGAGATCGTCCTGCCGCGTGACCCGAACGTGACCACGTTGAACCGTCCGCAGCAGATTTTGAAGGCGATTGATGAGTTCAAGCCGATTGCCACCAAGGTTCTCGGCCCGGCTGCCGCAATGGCCGGTGCCGCGGGTCTCGCAGGTGCCGGTGGCGGTGCGAAGACCACGAAGTCCTCGGCGACGCCACTGCCGCTGAAGACCACCCCGAGCCGCTCCACGGGCCGCACCACGTCCGTGAAGAACGCAAGCAACAACTCCAACCGCGTTGCTGCGAAGGGTTCGACTTCCACGAAGAAGACCACCACCTCCTCCAGCAAGGAGCGCGACGGTGATCTTGCGGATACCGGTACGCCGATGCGCGCCGTGATCTCCCTCGGCGTCCTGCTGATGCTGGTGGGTGGCGCCTACCTGGCGCTCGGCCGTCGCCGCGAGACCAACGAGAACTAAAAACCAGGCATAGAAACGCCCGCCGGATTCGACACCGGCGGGCGTTTCCGCGTCTGTGGGCTGATCGTCTAGCTGGGCTTG
>NZ_KV833320.1:13354-13681 GCF_001837615.1 Corynebacterium sp. HMSC070H05 | reverse complement strand
CCGCAGGCCGGTGCGGTGAACTTGTACCGCACGCAACGTTTGGCGAATCAGAAGCAGCGCGATTTGGCCAAGTTGGTCTCGCCGGTGTGTGCGTTTCCTGGCTGTCGTCACGGAGCAGACAACTGCGAGCTACACCATGTGGAGGCATGGCGGCACGGTGGGGAGACCAATATTGGCAACCTTGCGCCGCTATGCAGGTACCACAACCGGGTCAATGATGATGATCCGTGGCGGAAGAAACGCGGCCGGATCGTGATGGTGCGGGGTGCACCGGTATGGATCTCACCCCGCGGCTATCCGGTGAAAAACACCAACCGCGGGGCAATG
>NZ_KV833320.1:0-13254 GCF_001837615.1 Corynebacterium sp. HMSC070H05 | reverse complement strand
CGCGGGGCAATGGACCAACTCTTCGGCTAGGAGATCGTCGCGATCGTGGCGTTCGCCTTGACTCGCTCACCCTGCTGAGCCGCCAGCGAGATCTGGCCGTCGCGGGTTGCCTTGATCTGGGATTCCATCTTCATGGCCTCGATCGTGGCAATTGGGTCGCCCTTGGCAACAACGTCGCCGTCAGCCACGAGCCACTCCACGATGGTGGCTTCGTACTTGGTGGTCACGGCGCCCGCGGCATCAGAAGCCGGAGTGGAAGCCTCGGCCGGGGCTGCGTTTTCTCCGCCGGTGCCGAGGAGGGCGACGGGGAAGCCGATGGTGTGGAGTTTGCCGTCGATTTCGACGACGACGTTGCGGCGTTCGTCGTAAATGTGCTCGATGTCCACGTTGTTGTGGCGCTGCGACGGCGAGTAGTTGTGGTCCACCCAGTCGGTGTAGACGTCGAGGGTGTCGCCGGTCAGTTCCGGGGCGACGACCATGTCGCGGTGGAACGGGATGACGGTGCGCACGCCTTCGATGGTGAACTCGGACAGAGACTGCTCGGCGCGGCGCAGGGCGGTGGCGCGGTCCGGGCCCCAGATGATGAGTTTGCCCATCAGTGAGTCGTAGTAGGGCGGGATCTGCCCGCCGGTGATTACGCCGGTGTCGACGCGTACGCCGGGGCCGGTGGGGGCGTCGAAACGCGTCACGGTGCCCGGCGACGGGGCGAAGCCGTTGGTGACGTCCTCCGCGTTGATGCGGAATTCGAAGGCGTGGCCGTTGATCTGTGGGTCGACCGAGTCCCCGGAGACGAACGACAGCGGCAGCCCGTCGGCGATGCGGAACTGCTCGGCGATGATGTCCACGCCCGTGACGGCCTCGGTGACGGGGTGCTCGACCTGCACGCGCGTGTTGACCTCCAAAAACGACACGGTGCCGTCCTCGGAGACGATGTATTCGACGGTGCCGGCGGACTGGTAGTTGGCCTTGCGGATGATCTCGCGTGCGCCTTCTTCGATGGCGTTGCGTTGCTCGTCGGTCAGGAATGGCGCGGGGGCTTCTTCAATGAGTTTTTGGAAGCGGCGCTGGGTGGAGCAGTCGCGGGTGCCAAGTACGGCGACGTTGCCGTGGGCGTCGGCAAGCACTTGCGCTTCGACGTGGCGTGGGTGGGTGAGGAACTTCTCTACGTAGCATTCGCCGCGGCCGAACGCTTCGCGTGCCTCACGTCCGGCGGATGCGAAGCCCTCTTCGATGTCGGCTTCGTCGAAGACAACTTTCAAGCCGCGACCGCCGCCGCCGAATGCAGCCTTGATGGCGATTGGCATGCCGTGTTCTTCGGCGAAGTCACGCGCTTCCTCCCACGTTTCCAGTGGTTCGCCGGTGCCGGGTGCGAGTGGGGCGTTGGCTTCGACGGCAAGCGCGCGGGCGGAGAGTTTGTCGCCGAGCAGTTCGATGGCGTCGGGCGATGGGCCGATCCATGTGAGGCCGGCTTGTTCGACGGTGCGGGCGAAGTCGGCGTTTTCGGAGAGGAATCCGTAGCCGGGGTGGAGGCAGTCGGCGCCGGCGCGGTGGGCGATTTCGATGAGTGCCGGGATGTTCATGTAGGTCTCGGCGGAGGTTTTGCCGGGTAGGAGGTAGGCCTCGTCGGCGACTTGGGTGTGGAGTGCCCCGGTGTCGGGTTCGGAGTAGACGGCGATGGAGCGGATGCCGAGGTCGCGTGCGGTGCGTGCGATGCGTACGGCGATTTCGCCGCGGTTGGCGATGAGTACTGCGTTTAGAGTCATTACAGGGTCCTAACTGGGGCGTAAGTGCGTTAGAGGGAAAAGCGTTCGAAGCGGAGTTTGGCGCCGGGTGGGAGTTGGGCGGCGATGTCGACGTCTTCGTTGATCACGGTTGCCATGACGGGGTATCCGCCGGTGACGGCGTGGTCGCGGAGGAACAGGACGGGTTGGCCGGAGGGCGGGATTTGGATGGAGCCTGCGACCATGCCTTCGCTGGGGAGTTCGCCTTCGCGTTCGCGTGTGAGGGGGACGTCGGATTCGAGTCGGAGGCCGACGCGGTTGGAGTCGGCGGTGACGGTGAATGTGGTGTTGAAGAAGCGTTCGACGGCGTCGTTGCTGAACCAGTCGTCGCGGGGGCCGAGGACGCAGCGTACGGTCCCGACGACGTCTGTTCCGTCGCGTTCGACACGGAGGGGGTTGGTGAGTAGTGAGTTGGCGGATTGTGGTTTGGCTAGGGACATGGCGATGGTGTCGCCGCTGTGGAGTGGTTTGGGTCCGAGGCCGGAGAGCATGTCGGTTGCGGCGGAGTTGAGTTCGGTGTCGGCGATGAGCCCGCCGCGCACTGCGATGTAGGTGCGGAACCCGAGGCGCGCTTGCTTGACGACGACCTCAGCACCCGCCGGGACAATCGTCGGCGTTGCCAGCAGTACGGGCCTTCCGCCGACGGTGACGTCCGTGTCGGCACCGGTGACGCAGATGACGGTTTCGGTCAGTGCGGTCATGGTGAGCCCGCCGATGTTTTCGAGCAGGGTGGCGTTTCGTTTGTTGCCTACGGCTGCGTTGGCGGTGCGGGCGGAGGCGCGGTCGGCGGAGCCGGAGGTGGTCACGCCGAGGTTGCCGTTGCCTTGGCGGCCGAGGTCTTGGTAGAGGGTTTGCAGCCCGGCGTCGTCGAGTGTGAAGACGGGGCGGCGTGGTGGGGTGGCGAGGTGGTGGCGGGCGAGGGTGGTGTCGTCGTTAAGTGCGTCGACTGCTCTGTAGTGCACACGGTCGCCGGGGGCGACGAGGGCGGGCGGGGTGGCGGTTGAGTCCCACATTGGAGTGTTGGTGGTGCCGATGAGTTGCCAGCCGCCGGGGGAGGTGCGTGGGTAGACGGCGGAGAATTCTCCGGCCAGGGCTACGGCGCCTGCGGGCACGGCGGTGCGTGGGGTGTCGCGGCGCGGGATGCTCAGGGCGCGGGTGGCGTCTTCGGGGACGCAGTAGGTGAAGCCTGGGGCGAATCCGCCGAAGGCTGCGACCCAGGTGGTGGAGGTGTGCCAGTCGATGAGTTCGTGGGTGCTCATGCCGAGCGATTCGGCCAGCGGGGCGAGGTCTTCGCCGTTGTAGAGCACGTCGATGGCGATGTCGCGCGGTTCGGTGTGTTCGGCGGCTGCGGGACTGTAGGTCTGCAGCGTGTCGATTGCCTTGGTGGTCGCGGTGGGCGAGTCGAAGGTAAGCAGTACGGTGCGTGCGGCTGCAACGACGTCGGTTTGGTGGTCGAGCGGGCTTGCCGTGAGTGCGGCGTAGTAGTTCATCACCGTGGCCAGGTCGGGCAGGTCGACGATGAGGCCGCGGGTGCCGACCCGTTTGATGCTGAGGGTCATAGGACGCTCGCGATCGTGATGTTTTCGTCGCGAAGCTTAGCGACGACACTGCGTGTCAGCTCGACCGAGCCGGGGGAGTCGCCGTGGACGCAGACGGATTCGGCCTGCACTTTGACTTCGGTGCCGTCGATGGCGGTGACGGAGCCGGTGGAGGCGACCTGGAGGACGCGTTCGGCGACGGCGGCTGGGTCGTGCAGGACGGCGTTGGGTTCGCGGCGCGATACCAGCGTGCCGTCGGGGTTGTAGCCGCGGTCGGCGAACGCTTCGCGGATGACGCGCATGCCGGCTTTTTCTGCAATGTCGACGGCAACACCGCCTGGCAGCAGCATGACGGCCAGGTCGGGGCTGAACGCTTTGATGCCGTCGATGACGGCTTTGGCGTGGGCCTCGTGGTGGACGATGGTGTTGTACAGCGCGCCGTGTGGTTTGACGTAGCGCACGCGCATGCCGTGGACGCGGGCAAGCGCGTCGAGGGCGCCGATTTGGTAGAGGGTTTCGTCGGCGAGTTCGCCGGGCGTGTAGTCCATGAATCGGCGGCCGAAACCGACGGGGTCGTTGTATGCCACGTGTGCGCCGAGTGTGACGTTATGTGCTGCGGCGTCTTTGAGCGTTCCGGCTATGGAGTGGGGGTCTCCAGCGTGGAAGCCGGTCGCAACGTTTGCGCTGGAGACCATCTGCAGCATCGCCGCATCGTCTGCGACCGGGTTGCCCGCAGTCGTTTCACCGAGGTCGGCGTTGAGGTCGATATGCATGACCCCAGTTATACCGCTGTTCGAGTGTGACCCCGAACATAAGGGGGGTGCGGGGCTAGATGAGCTGCCCGCTGTTGATTTTCTCGATCATCTCGATGATTTCAGTGCTCAGCTCAATCAGTTGGTGCTGGAGGTAGTCGGATGCGCCCTGGCGATCGTCGGCACGCAGCAGCTCCACGATGTGCTCATTAATGCCGATGAAACGGCGGTTGAAGGAGGGGTCCTTCTCCAGAATTGGGAGGGTGGCTAGGCGGAGGAAGGCGTCGAGCTGGTCCATGGTGTCGCCGAGGGTCTTTGAACCCATCGAGGACAGTACGACGTGGTGGAATGCCTGGTTCACAGCGATGAACAGGTCGTCGTCCTGTTCCTCAATTGCGGTGCGGCCTTCGGCGTTGAGCTCCTCGAGGCGGTCGACGTCCAGGTCGGTACCCCATAGCAGTGCAGCAGGTTCGATTGCTGCACGTGCGCGGAAGGTGTCGGTGATGAATTCCGCTGTTGGGGTCGCGAGGAACACACCGCGGTTGGGGATGCGCTCGACCAGGCCTTCAGCGGTCAACATTGCGAAGGCTTCGCGCAGCGTATTGCGAGATACCCCGAAGCGGTCAGCGAGGGCCACCTCGTTGAGCTTCTGTCCGGGGATAAACTCACCGCGCGAAATCGCTCTGCGAACTTCGGCGGAAACGTTATGTGCAAGCATGGCATCCGTTTAGGTCAGCGTTACCGGGACTTTTTGAGTGACCCGGTACGGTATTGAAAAGGTTTCGGGAGAAGTATAGCCCATAGATTGTTCAACAATGTCTTCCCTCGCGAGATAATTGTTGTGTCGTTTTTGTCTGTGAGTACGGTTATACCTATGAGCCAAGCTAAAAAGCCGCCGAAGTTGTCCCGTGATGCCTATGAGCAGGAGTTGCTGCGCCTCCAGGCTGAGTTGGTTGCGATGCAGCAGTGGGTCGTCGAAAACGGCGAGCGTGTTGTGATCATTATGGAGGGGCGTGACGCTGCGGGCAAGGGCTCCGCAATTAAGCGCATCACCCAGTACCTCAACCCGCGTCAGTGCCGTGTGGAGGCGCTGCCGAAGCCGACGGACCGCGAGGCGGGTCAGTGGTACTTCCAGCGCTATGTGGAGAAGCTGCCGACGGCAGGCGAGATCGTCATCTTTGACCGTTCCTGGTACAACCGTGCCGGCGTCGAGCGCGTGATGGGCTTTGCCACCTCTGAGGAGTACCGCCGCTTCCTGCACCAGGTGCCGATCTTTGAGCGCCTGCTGGTTGAGGACGGCATCATGCTGCGCAAGTACTGGTTCTCCGTTTCGGATGAGGAGCAGTACAAGCGCTTCCAGTCGCGTCGCGAGGACCCGTTGCGTCAGTGGAAGCTTTCGCCGATGGATCTGGAGTCCATTACGAAGTGGGAGGAGTACTCCCGCGCGAAGGATGAGATGTTTGTCCACACCGATATTCCGGCGGCGCCGTGGTACACGGTGGAGAGCGAGGACAAGAAGCGTTCGCGCATTAACGTCATTTCGCACTTGCTGTCGACGATTCCGTATGAGCATATTGAGCCTGACCTCCCAGAGATTCCCGAGCGTCCGGCGATCACGGACTATGAGCGTCCGCCTCGCGACGAGTTCCGCTACGTGCCCGATGTCGCCGCCAAGTTGGAGAAGCGCAAAGTGGGCAAGGGCAGCAAGAAGAAAAAGAGAAAGTAGTTACCGGGGCAGCCACTGCGCAAGGAGCGCCCGGACCGGGGTAAGGGTTGATGCGTAGGCGAGACCGCCAAGTACGGCGAGCACGCCCACGGCGATGCCCGCGATCGCCCCAGGGCTGAGAGCAGTCGCCCCGAATGTCACGTTGAGATCCACTTCAGAGTCTTTTAGCAACGTGCCCTTCGGGTAGTGCCTGAGGGACTTCTCCATGCCGGTGTCCGACACCGTTGTCCGGTTGTGCTCTGCCACTGGTTTCGGCGGGGTGATCTCGCTGCCGAGTGTGAAGGTGACCAGCGGCTCGTCGTCCCCCTTGGCACCGACTGGCTTGTACGTCTTGTTCGCGACCCCGGCGAGGAGGTAATCGCCGTACAAAGTGGCGTTTTCCCCCTCTACCTTCAGCTTGAGGTCCGAGTACTTCACATCTACGGCCCAGCCGTCGTAGCCACCCGCATTCTTGTATCCCTGTACCTGCGCTGAGCCGTCGAGCGCGAACGTCCACGTCTTTCCGGTCCGCGTCGCGGAGGTGACCGGGAAGGAGAATTCAAGCGATTCCTGGTTCCACGTCGCGCCCCCGTCCGTGAGCACGCGACCTTGGCCTTTGATGACGGCCTGATGTAGAAAACCGCTGGAAATGGGCCACACAAATGTGCCGCTGACCTCGTCGGGGTCAGCCGAGGAGCTGTCGGCCGCGCTGGCAGGTACTGCCAGCACGGTGGTGAGCAAGAGCGCGGAGAACCCCGCCGCAGCGGCGTTTCGGGAGATGAGCATGGAGGCGAATCCTTTTCGAATCAAATGAGGGCCCCGCCGGACGGCGGGCCCTGGGGACAGTGTTTTAACGCACCAATTGGGGCAGTTGTGGAGGCTTGATGCCGAGGATTGACGCGGCCCCCTGTATGAGGGCGCCGAGCGCGAACCCTAAACCGGTGAAAGCCATCGCCAGTGCGATTGCCCGCGTGACTTGCGTAGCCGGCGAGCCGTCCTCCGTCGATGAAATCTCCGTGCGAGTGTCTTTTCTCCACGGTTTTGCTCTCAGCGACGGCAGGAGGACAAAGCAATAGCGCCACCGCCACCGCGGTGGACAATCGCGCCTTGCACATGGACGCTACTTGCCCATGAACTGGTTAATCAGCTTCTGGACCGAAGGCTGAGTCGCCGCAAAGCCCAGGCCACCCAGCACTGCGATGACCGCCATGACAATGCCGACGATTGCGCCGGTGCTCGAGCCGTCCTCATCGGTCGGCTTCGGGTCGGTCGGCTTCGGGTCAGCCGGCTTCATCTCCTCCTTCGGTGCCTTGAATGTGAGGTCGACGTCGACCTTCGAGTCATCCAATGGCTTGCCGACTTCGTAGCTCGAGCCGAAGATGTCGACGCCGAACTCGGTCAGCTTGGTCGGGGTGAACGTCGCAGACAACTTGTTGTCCTTGCCGGGCTTCAGCGCATCTGTGACCTCGAACTCTGCGATCGGCTTGTCGTCTCCGGTGGCGGTGGTGGGCTCAGAGCCCGGCATTGCGCCCTTGCGCACGTAATCCGCCTGCAGGACGCCCTTCGTGCCGTTGACCACAATCTTGAAGTCGGACATCTTGATGTCCATAGCGCCGTGGTGGCCCTCGATCGAAATGGCGCCGTCGAGGTCAATGGTGCCGTTGCCGTTGGCATCGAGGGCGGAGTCGGCGGCATTGACCGGAAGTGCGAAGTCAGCAAGCTTGCCGTCGCGAAGCACCTTCTCCGCGCCTTCCGTGGTTGTGATGGTGCTGGCGACGAACGGGGATTGCACGTAGCGCAGGAACGATTCCTTGATGTTCCAGTGCGCATTTCCCGACTCGATGGTTGGCGCATCCGCGAAGGCAGCGGGGGTGGCGAATGCAGTCGAGATCATGGCCGTGGCGGTGATGGCCGCGAGGGTGGTGGTGCGGGACATTGATGAAGCCTTTCGGTGAGTTGGTGTGGCGGATGTAGGTGCTACACCATTTGAATAGGCCAGGCTTACCTTAGCAAGGTATGCCTAACTTTTACAATGGATTGGGGGTAGTCGGGGTAGGACACCAGAGCCCGGAGGCTGGTTCGCTCGCCTCGTCGGGCGCCACAAAGATCCGCCCGCCGCTCCGTAGCACAGTGATGGGCCAGTCGTAGACGGAGCTGAGAATCGCGTCGTCGTACACCTCGTCAACGGAGCCTGCCGCTGTTACCTCGCCCGCCTTAAGACACACGACGCGGTCGCAATATCGCGCCGCGAGCTGCAGATCGTGCAACACGACGATGACTGTCACGCCGTGGCGGGCAAGCGCGCGAACGGCTCCCATCGTTTGTTCTTGGAAGTGGACATCCATGGCGGCCGTGGGTTCGTCGAGAAGCACGACCTGCGTTTGCTGCGTGAGCACCCGCGCGAAGGCTGCGCGGGCTCGCTCTCCGCCGGACAGCGTCACAATCTCGCGGTCCTGTAGGTGGGTGATCCCCGTCGCGTCGAGCGCCGCATCCACGATCGCCGCATCGTCCGGCCCACGGCCCCAGGGGTGGCGGCCCATTTCGACGACATCGCGCACGAGGAAGGAAAACGCCACGCTGACGTCTTGGAGCATGACAGCGCGCGTGCGCGCGAGTTCGGAGGCTGTGCTTTCCGACGCATCCTTGCCCGCCACCTCGACCACTCCGTGCGCGAGCTGAATGTCGCGCTTTGTGTCAAGTGGTTGTGAACGGGTCTGGGTGTTAGATCGTGATGGGGTGTGGGGTTTGGGCGGTTTGGGTGTTGGTACGGATGATGCTGACTTCTGCCGGAAGGTCTGTGCCAGCTTTGGTGTCCGGTAGTTGTGCGATGGCGCCTTCGCTCAGTGCGGTTCGCATCCCTTCTTCTCGCTTGCGTTGCAGGTTTATCCAGGTACCGTCGAGGACTGCTTGTGGTGGGTAGTAGTTGATCCCGCTGTGTGGGGTGGTGTTATAGACCGGCGCCCAAGCGCTGACCTAGGCGTCTGCTTCACCCAGCGTGGTAAAGGTTTTCGGATAGTACGTCCTGGTCTTGAGGGTGTGAAACACCGACTCGGCGTGTGGGTTGTCGTTGCTGGTATGCGGCCGGTTCAACGAGCGGGCCACACCATGTTCGGCGAAGAGTTTACCGAGTCGTTTGCTGGTCATCGCAGCACCGTTGTCGGAGTGCACGGTGTGCACATCAGGAAAACGAGTGAAGATGTCGGCGAACATCGCTGCTGCAAGTTAGCTGTTTTCTCGTTCTGCGACGACGAACCCGACGATGGCACGCGAGTACAGATCGATCACCATGTGCAACGCGAAGGTTTGCCCGTAGCACCGGCCAGGCAAAAACGTAATATCCCAGCACAACACTTGTCCGGGGGCGGTGGCGTGCACATGCGGCGGCGCGGCGTCGTGGCGGCGTTTGGCTTGTCTGGCTTTGGTGTTGTGGCGTTGGTGCAACAGTTTGCCGTGCGCTTTGGCCACCCGGTAAAAGCTGCGCAGACTCGCCAGATAGATCCCGTTGTTCAACGTGGCGTAAAACACCTGGTCCACCCCGCAATGCGGATTGTCGTCCAGCATTTCTACGATGCGTTTGACAGTGGCATCCGGCAGCCGGCTGATCCGGCGTTGGTGATACGGGATCGGGTTGTCGGTGCGCGGGCGCGGATGAGTTTCGTAGAAGACCCGGCTGCGCGACACACCGATAATTCCCATCGCCTTCGTTTTGGAGTAACCGACGGAAACAAGCTGATTGATCAGCGTTTCTTCCGCTTGGCGTCCTTGCTCGTAGAGGCGTTGTTGGGCGCCGGTGAGGACTTTTCCTCCGCGTCTGAGTCCACGCCAGGTGCTCCTGGCATGGACGTTACAGCTTTTCCCAACACATCAGTGGCCAACTCAGCCCGCTCTGCCCTTTCCGTCGCCTTATCCAGGGCACTCTGCATTGCTTCTTCCCGACGTTTCGCGTCGAGTTCAAGCTTGCGTTTATCCTGCGTTAGCGCGGAGATTTCCTTGCGCAGCTGCTGAATTTCAGCGCATTCATCCATCGTCAACGCTCCACCCCCCTTGGCCTTGTGCGTGTTGGCAGATCACCGTCCGCCACCATTGCTGTCCAGCGTCGCACGGTATGGGCAGCAAGTCCATGCGCAACCAACCAAGCTTCTTTCTGGCCATGCGGTACTAACCCGTACTCGACGACCACCTCACGGATGTATTCCGCACTAGGTTTTCCCAGATAGGCAGCATCCGCCAAGCGTTTGGCACGCTCGGTACCGTCGAGGCCGTCATCAGTGGTTTTCGATTTCTGCAATGCGCGGGCCCAACGCTTGAGATTGAAGTATTGGATCCCCTGCCGCGCACACCACAGGCCCTTCGTGCCATAGGGCAACAGGTTGTAAATCGTGATCATCTGCCGCTGCTGCGCTGGATGAAACCAACTGCCAGAACCGGTCTCGCGGAACGGGGAAAACACGAACGCCACCGCCTCAAGCGATACCAACGTCTCCTCATCGAGCACTTCCCCCGCCGCCAGCACACGCGGCGGCATCGCCAAAATCTCCTCAACCTCCTCACGCGACGTCTGAGACTTGACCTTCCGGGCAGCCACGGGGACCTCAACAGCCGATGGCGACGTCAACACCGACGGCACCGACTGAGGCAACTGAGAATCGGTCATGAACAAAACCTCCTACGGTTCGTTGTTCACAACCACCCTGGCACTAAGGGGCCCTGATCGCCTTGATCACAGGTGTGATCGCGTTCGGGGCGGCACCGGAAACATCTGGGGGGCGTTCCCTGCGAGCGTGGCGTTGGTGGCCGCGGTTCTCGGGCTGTCGTCACTGCCCTCGCACAAGGGCCGCGATGCCGGTGCTCGACTGGGCAAACGCGCGGGGATCGTCCTCGCGGTGGCTTGGGGTTTGATCGTTTGCTTGGCGGTGCTCGTGCTGTTTCTGGTGCCAGCGCAGTTCACGCTCACTGGCGGAGTGCTCACTGCGCTCGTGGCGGCTGGGGCGATCTGGGGTGCGATCGCCTACGTCGACAGGCGTTAGCGCGCCCGGCCTAGCCGGCGTGGGCCGAAAGGTCCTGGAACACCGCCTGGTTCAGGTCGAAAACGTGCTGGGCGGTGGAGATGATTCGTGCGCGCTCTTCGTCGTCAAGCTGCATCGCGTCGAGCGCTGCCTTGTAGTGCGCGCGGTAGTGCGGGATCTTGCCTACCGCGGAGAAGTCGTAGAAGTGCAATGCCTCGTCGGGCAGTGCGTACGCGTTCTGGAACACGCGTGCGAGCACCTGTCCGCCGGCAATGTCGCCGAGGTAGCGCACGTAGTGGTGGGCGATGACCTCCGGGCCAGAGTCCGGGGTGAGCGCCTCGAGTTCGGCAACGTAGCGCCTCGTGGCATCGAGTGGGGCGGTGGTTTCCTTCCAGCCGGCGCCGAGCATGGCGGTGAGATCGGCTTCGAGGGCGGGCACGCGCTCGAGGCGCTCGTCGGCGATCTGCGCCACCGCGGGGTGGGAAGCGGCGCGGCGCACCGCATCTTCGAGTGCCGAATAGATGTGGAAGTACTGCACTGTCAGCTCTGCTACGGCCGCCCGGTCCAGCTCGCCTTTTCCAAGCCTCGACATGAAGGGGGAATTCTCGGCGCTGGAGTGCGCAGTGGCGGTCTGGTCTTTGAGTGCGGCCGACAGTCGCTGGTCAGTGGGGGCGGCCATGGTCATCTGCTTCTCCAATCTAGGAATGAAGGGTAGGTTACCCTTAGTTACAGATTGAGGATATAGGTAAGCCTAACCTTCAATCAATCACCCAAAAGGTTGATCCGCTTCGGGCGCCCGCGTGGTGTGGATACGGTCTTGTCGCCGGGGATCCAGAACCGCCACGGGGCGTCTTTGTTTTTGGAGATCCCGATGCGGGGTCCTGCGACCCACTCCGGCTCCTGCGTGCGCGGGGTGATCTCCACCGGGGTGCCGTTGTCGCCTAACCCCAGTCCGAGAGCTTGGCCGAGGTTGCCTGGTCCGCGTGCGAGGTTTTCAAACGGGATTATGGCACGGTCGGGGCGTTGGCGTCGCTGGCGGGCGAGTGCTTCGCCGGTGATGATTTCGCCGCCGCGCATGAGGCAGCCTTGGCCGATGCCTTCGGGCGCGCAGACGATGTTGCTGTTGTGGTGGATGCCGTAGGAGAGGTAGACGTACAGTCTGCCGGGTGGGCCGAACATGGCGGCGTTGCGGGCGGTTTTGCCGTTGTGGGTGTGGGCGGCGGGGTCGTCGTCGCCGAGGTATGCCTCGACTTCGGTCAGGCGCACAGTCACCCCGTTGTGGGTGATGAGGCACCCCAGCAACTGCGGTGCGACGATGTCGGCGGGTTGGGTGAAGTCGATCATTTCAGCCATTGCGCAAGCTTATCGACGACCGCCTCGTCCCCATTTGACCCAATCACCTCGTCCGCGATCGCTTTGAGGTCGGGGTGTGCGTTTTCCATGGCGACGGCGTAGCCGGCGGCGCGAAGCATGCCGTAGTCGTTGAGGAAGTCGCCGAATGCTGCGGTCTGTGCAAGGGGGATGTCCAGCGTGTCGGCGAGCGCTTCGAGTGCCTGTCCTTTGTCGGCGTCTGGGTGCATGATGTCTAGCCAGTGTTTGCCGCTGACTACAGCGCGCAGCTCGGGGGCGTGTTTGCGGACCCAGGGCAGGGCGTCGCGTTCGGCGTCGGTTTCGACGTAGAGGGCGATTTTGATCACGGGGGTGGGGTGGTCGCCGAGCGCCGCCAGTGTTGTGCGGGAGGCGTAGTACTTGTCTACCTCGGCGTCGATGGCCGGTGGCAGCGGGAGGGTGGTGGCCACTTCTGGTGCACAGATGACGGTGTGGGCGGGAAATGGTGCGTCGGGAAGCGCTGCGATGAGGTTGCGGGCAGCATCCAGGGGCAGGTCGGTGGTGGAGACGACCTCGCCGCCGTGCCACACCACCGCGCCGTTTTCGGCGATGAACGTCTCGCATGCGGGGAACATGCGTTGCAGTGTTGCCAGTTGGCGGCCGGAGGCGGGGGTGAGGGTGACGGACTGGGCGGTGGCGTCGTCGTCAAGCTGCCAAAAGCGCTTGGGCACCTGGCCTTGCGGGGTGAGGAGGGTGCCGTCCATGTCGAGTGCGATCAGTCGTGGCGTCTGCATTGCCCACACCATACCGGTGTGATGTGGAACACTGGGCGACATGACTGAGTTTGTGAAGACCGAAGTACGCGGCACGACCGGGGTGATCACCCTCGACCGCCCCAAGGCCCTGAATTCTCTGAACCCGGAGATGGCACGCGCCATCGACGAAACGCTGAAGCGCTGGCGTGACGACGACACCGTCACCCAAGTTGTCATCCAGTCCTCTGGTAAGCACTTTTGCTCCGGCGGCGACGTCCGTGCCGCACGTGAAGGTGTCCTCGAGGGACGTCTGGAAGAGGTCGATGCGTTTTTTGCCGACGAGTACGCCATGAACTTAGACATTGCGAACTACCCCAAGCCGTACATC
>NZ_KV833319.1:17641-17950 GCF_001837615.1 Corynebacterium sp. HMSC070H05 | reverse complement strand
ACTGGACCACCTACATCAGATCAGACACACGCCCAGGCCGACACCGTGTGCGGCGCTGAGTACGGTGTTGCCTCCACCACACGGGTCAACCACCGCAACGGGTATCGCCACCGCGACCTCGACACCCGTGTCGGCACAATCGATGTGGCAGTGCCGAAGCTGCGCCACGGCGCGTTCTTCCCAGACTGGCTGCTCGAGCGCCGCTCACGAGCGGAACGAGCCTTATCGACCGTGATCGCCACGTGCTACCTCAAAGGGGTCTCCACCCGCAGGATGAATGATCTGGTGGCAACCCTTGGCATTTCCAAC
>NZ_KV833319.1:17062-17541 GCF_001837615.1 Corynebacterium sp. HMSC070H05 | reverse complement strand
CGGCGGGTACGCCTACCTGTCGTGCGACGCACTCACGATCAAGGTGCGTGAAGGCAGCCGGGTAGTCAAATGCTCCGTACTTTTGGCCACCGGTGTTAACGCTGACGGCTACCGGGAAATGCTCGGTATGCATGTTGCCACCACGGAATCCAACGCGTCGTGGAAGGGCTTCTTCCAGGACTTAAAAGCTCGTGGACTTCGCGGTGTCTTCCTTATCACCAGTGATGCCCATGAGGGCATCCAAGTGTTGCCCGATGCATCCTGGCAGCGGTGCCGGACTCATTTCGCGAAGAACCTCTACGAAAAAGTCCCGAAAACCCAGTGGCCGATGGTCTTAAGCGATGTTCCAGACAATCTTCCAACAACCCGACGCCCAATCCACCTGGGCACAAGCCCGCGAAGTCGTCGACCTGTTAGACCCAAAGTTCCCCCAGGTAGCGGCATATTTAGAGGAATCACTCGATGAGGTGCTGGCGTTT
>NZ_KV833319.1:0-16962 GCF_001837615.1 Corynebacterium sp. HMSC070H05 | reverse complement strand
TGAACAGCACGACGATTGGATCCAACAAAAGCGCTACATGTCACTGACTGCACTCGAACACACCAAACACCTCATGCACCGACAAGGAGACGACCATGGTGACCACCACCAACTAACCGCCTAACCAAACCCCCAACTTCATACCGAGCCGAAAGCACAAACGGCTACACCACTTCACGGGACTTGACCATACCCCTTCGTGAGCTAGCGAAACAAGTGGAAGCACCGTTGCATCTCGTACAACGATCAAAAGATTTCCTTATCAACAGTCAAGTGATCGTCTTTCGGTGTGATGTGGCTCGCCGAAAGTTCGACTATAAGTTTTCTTTGGTTGTAATCCTGCGCACTAGTCCCGAGTCTGCAAACGAGCTCGTACGCCGCATGGGCAAATGGGCCGAGTCCCGATTCTGCGCAGAAGTGTTCAATAAAGACAACGTTGTCGCTATTTTTGGTATCCGCGATACCCCGCTTATCACCAGCTTGCTAACGCGGATCGAGCGCGAAGCGCCCGCAGCTGAAATTGTTAGCTACGAGATCGCTTACCGCATGGAAAAGGTCTATGGGTGGCTCCTCGACCCAAACGGACACCAAGTAGGACATGTTCCTCTGGAGTTGGCCTAGTCAGTTTTCTTTTCAGAAGATATCGGCCCCGTCCTTGCCCCTTAGTAGTGCTCCACCGCGTACATCACGACGCCTTGGTACAGATCACCGTCCACTGGCAGCGAGTGTCCGACGAACTGTGAGCGAACCACCTCGAACACGTTGGAGGTTCCACGGTACGACAGCGCTTCGTCCAGTGACCGCGCGAGTTGCTCCTCAACAGTAGAAGCACCAGCGTGCATGAGCATTACATCGAGAAGGTCCTGGATACGACGTTCAACCGGCGACTCATCCTGGGGTTCTTCCGCACCACCGATGAGCGCGTCGTCCGGCACAGCAATCCCGCGCGCCTTGTCTTCCATTGCGGCAACTGCAAGACGGGACATTGCAGCGGTGAGAACGTTCAGCGCGTCTTCGCCACCGAGCATGAGGTTAGTGAACTGCTCGTGCTCAGCGTCGGCACCCAAGATTGCGGAAAGCACTTTGTCGCGAAGTTTCGGTGACTTCGCCAACGCCTCCTGCGGGTTCTTGGTGGCAAGGGCTTCCACTTCTTCGTCGTTAGCCAACGCTTCCCACACCGCGTGAACCATGCGAGTATTCGCCGAGTTGGACATGTCGATGCCCGCAGCGGAGAACAGCTCGTTGACCTGCTCCACTGCTTCGCGGAATGCGCCTTGGAGCGGATCCCCTGCCCCACCGGTAGAGACACGACCATCGAACCCTGGAACAGGGAGAGGTGCTCGCGAATCCTCGATGTTGAGTTTCAGCTCAACGCCTGTTTCGACGTCACCCATGACCGCGGTCTTCACTACCTCGACGCCGGTGACGTAGTCCTCCTCGCGTGCTTTCTTGCCAAGCTTGAGGTTGCGCGCGAGCAGGTCGGCGAAGATCGCACGCTTGTGCAGAGTGATGTCTTGGAAGTCGATGAACTGGCTCAAGAAGTCCCACGCGTGAACGTACTTCACCAGGTTCGCACGGAAATCTGTGGCCACTGCTTCGTTGTCTTTGTCCCTGGAGATCAAAGCACCTCCGTAGAACTCGGTCCACCGGGTAATGATTGGATCGATCCCGATTCGGATCAGGCTGTCTTTCTTTTTTACGTCAATGTCCCGGTCCATCACCGTGTCGGCGATCGCTTCCATCTCCTCGACGTCGTAGAACTGGGAGGTGTCCAGTACGCGAGCAAGATCTGCAAGTACGTCGGGGTCTACCTCGGTGTCAATAGACGCCTGCGAGTAGTACGGCTGGAACGAGTGAAGAATCGTTTCGGGGTCATTGACGAAGTCGACGACGAAAGTCTTGGTCTTATTCTTCGACGGCATCGTCCTGTTCAGACGCGAGAGCGTCTGCACCGCCATCACGCCGGACAGTGGCTTATCCACGTACATCGCTGACAGGCGAGGTTCGTCAAAGCCGGTCTGATACTTGTTAGCCACGATGAGGAACTTGTACGCCGCACCGTCGAACATCTTCGTCGTTTCCATCCGACGATGCCCCTCAGGTGCGTTCTCGTTGTTGAGGGAGGATTCCGTAACGATCTCCTCGATGTCCTCGTCCTTGGACACGTCGAGCGAACCAGAGAACGCCACAAGTGCTTCGATCCCGTGGTATTTCGGATTGGACTTGATCACGTCCTGAACCGCCCGGAACCAGGTGTATGCGCTCATGCGGTCGTCGCAAACGACCATTGCTTTCGCGGTCGATCCGAGCAGGAAGCGCACGTTGTTATTGAAGTGCTCGACGGCAACTTCGGCCTTGGAGTGGATCGTCTTCTCGTGGGAGCGAACGAAATGCTTGAGTGCAGATTTTGCCTCGCCAAGAATGACGTCGTCTTCGCGGCCAAGTTGATCTTCGATCTTGGCGTAGAGCGACAGTGAGATGTAGTTCTGGAGCACGTCCAGGATGAAGTTCTCATCGATTGCCTGCGCCATGGAGTACAGGTCAAATGCCACGTACTTCTCTGGGTTGTCCGGGGACGGCTCGCCAAACACAGCAAGAGTCTTTGCCTTGGGCGTTGCGGTCAGCGCAACGAGGGTGACGTTCGACGAGCGGGCGACTGCCGAATCTCGCTGCTGCTGCAGACGGTCCTTTTCGGCACGCGTGAGCCCGCCAGATTGAGTCGAACCGGCAGGCTCGCTGAGCGCTGCCCCACCATCGAGCATCTCTTCGTCTTCAATATCCGCAGCCGCTCGCGTTGCTGCTTCCGCAAGCTCATCAGGAGTGTCCGAAAGAGTCTCCAGCAGTGTGCGGGAGGTCTTGCCGTGTTGGGACGAGTGCGCTTCGTCGATAATGACCAGCCAACGGCGGTCTCGCAGCTTCGGAGAACGGTCAATCGTTTTCGCCAGTGCCGGGAATGTCTGCAGCGTACAGGACAAAATGCGCTTGCCCTGGGTGAGATAGTGGTTAAGTTTCTCGGACTTGGACGTGTCGTCACCGGTGATGTTGATGACCATGCCTTCAGAGGCCTGGAGCAGCGAGAGTCCATCCGCCACGTTCTTATCCAGCACGGTGCGATCCGTGACGACGATTACACAATCAAAAAGTTTCGTCCCGTCTTCATGGATCATCTTGTTGGCACGGTGCGCCAACCATGCAATGGTTTTCGTCTTGCCTGAACCCGCAGAGTGCTGAATCAAATAGCGCCTGCCGGTGCCGTTGGTGGCGACATCGCTGGTGACACGCTCAACAGAGCGCAACTGGTGGAATCGCGGGAAGATCAGGCGCCCCTCATTGCCCTTCATGGACGGCTCCCACAGCGCGTAATCCTTCAGGATGCGCAGCAGCAGATCCGGTGAGCACACCCACTCCCACAGGTAGGAAACGTTGTACCCGTTGGGGTTGTCGGGGTTGCCAGCGCGGCCTTCCTCGGTTCCCTGGTTGAACGGAAGAAAGACGGTATCGGTGCCGTTGAGTTCTGTGGTCATCGTGACTTCACGGGAGGACACCGCGAAGTGGACGAGGCAGCGGCCAGGGTTGAGCAGCGGGCGGCTGGAGCGATTCGGCTTGCGGTCGTGCTTGTACTGCTTGACGGCATCGTCAATCGACTGCGTGTTGTCAGTCTTGAGTTCCATCGTGATCACGGGGATGCCGTTGACCAGCAGCACAAGGTCAATCTCGCCAAAACCACCTTTTTCAAAGTGGACTTGCTGCAGCACGCGTAGGCGGTTTTCCTTCGCCTTGTCGATCACATCCGTCTTCGCCGGGTCATACGGGTAGAAGCCCGCCATGTCCGGGAAGTTCACAGTGCCGAGGTCTGTCTGCGTGAACGAGAACCCATCTCGAAGCGTGCCCAGAAGTCCGCCGTTGACCTTCTTGGTGATGCCATCAAGAATTGGCGTGTAGTCGAGTTCCTTGGTCAGGCGCTTTAACAGCCGGTGCTCGCGAGATTTTCGCTCTGTGTCGTTGGCTGTCTTCGGAATCGCACGCTCGTACTCCTCTGGATACTGGGACTTCAGCCAGTGGAGTACGTCTTCGGGGAACAGTCCAAGTTCGGGGTCGAACCCCTTGTCGTTGGCACCCTCGTTCCAGATCCAACCTTGGCTGTTGAGAGATCGGCAGATGGTCAGTTCCATCGCTTCTTCAAGAATCGGGTTCACCATGATTAGACCTCTTTCCGCCCCGTTACGACTTCAGTGATCAGCGCAGTTTTGCGTGCTTTGAGGTTTTCGATGAGTTTGGTGGATTCCTCGATGAGTGCGTCCATGCGTGACAATTCCTCCTGAATGAAGACATTCATCGAGATGGCAGAATCAGTATCTTTCGGGAAGGGAAATGCAATCTCCCCCATGTTGAAAGCGGTCAATTTAGGCTGGGCGCTCCCAGTGATTAGATGGTGGATCGGGGAAATCTCGATTGCAGCAGCGAGCAGTTCTGCGGGATAGTTATGTCGAGGCTTGAGAACATGCGCATGGTTGTTTACCCAATACTGCCCATCTGCAACGAAGGCAATAGGGTGATTACGCATTGCTAGGTTTGCCCCATCTTCGGAAACTAGCAAACGTTTTTCGTTGTCCCAGATGTAATCGTTTACGTAATCGATGACTCCGGATGCCCCGTAGTACGGGTACTCTCCCTGGATATCTTTTCTGTCCCCAGAATCAATTGGAACACGGCGGTTGTCTTCACTATCTACCAAAAGTTTCAATCGTTGCGGGACGAGATTCCATCTTTCGCTTTTCTGAAACTCAAACTCCACGAAACGCTTCTTGCGATACCTAAGACTTCCGACCAGCCCTTCGAACTCTTCGATCAGCGCGTCCATCTCGCTGATTTCCTTGTCGAGATAATCAGCGATACAGCGCTGGGTTTCGAGATCAGGAAGGGAAATTGGTAATGATGAAACTGTTTGCTGAGGAATCGAGACGCGGGTAACTCCATTCGCACGCTTTTCCCAATACTCGCTTGTTTCCCTACTCAGCATCAAGTAGTAGAGAAACTTCGGGAAAACTTTTCCGGAATGAGCACGAAGAACCGTCAAGTGATAACCACAGACGAGCGAATCATGAGTGGAATCTACGTATGCAGGGATACCTATATCGTCCGCTGTTTCGGAGTCCTTCGTGATAATGACATCACCCTCCGCCAACCGGAGCCTCACAATTTGATCCGGAGAGGCGGTTGCCTTCATGAAATCAAGATCCGTTGTAATCGTGTCGTTGTAGTAAACATCCGTGTAGTTACACAGTTCGACAGCGGGTTCATCCGGCTTGGATTTCTTATCGACATTCGATTGCAAGATCGTGGAGATCAACCCCAACTTGTTCGGGTGAAACTCAGTCATCTGCCCGCACCTCTCCGAACATGGCGTAGATACGATCCAGGGAGTCAGCGATATCCGCGTCCAGTTCCTCCAAGGAGCGAGACTCTTCTGGCTTGTAGAACAGGCGGGTCAACGGTAGTTCCGTGCCAACCTTCGCCAAGGACTCGTCCCACTGCATATCCGGAACGAACGGGAGCACCTCACGCTCCATATGCTCGGACACGTCTTCCAAGTATGGGACGCGCTCGATCACCTTGGAAGCAGCGTCCACGACCGGGTTCCCCTTCTCATCGAGAGATGCAGGCGCATTCTCATCTTCCACTGCCAACGCCTTCATAATGTGGCGAAGCAGTGGCGCGCCCATCTTCACACCGCGTTCCTTCGCAGCAGACTTGAGCGCCTTAGACAGGTCGTTGTATTCGCGCCCTTTCATCTCGCGGATGACTGCTTCATGCTCTGGAAATGCGGTCTTATGACTCATAGCTTCCGCCACAGTCTCGTCGGTGACGCTGACGGCGTAGTGCGCCAACTTAAACATCGGCACATCGCGGTAAGTCAGTTCATCAGCTGTCACGATGATAGAGCGGTCACTTTCCTCGAAATCCTTGTAGATCTTCGTGATGTCGCGGATGCTGTCTTCAGAGAACTCGACACGCTTGTTACCCATCGATTTACGCATCGGGGCGCAAATTTCGGTCGCGTCGATGAACTGGATCTTGCCACGACGACGTGGTTCCTTGTTCCTGTCAAGGATCCAGATGTAGGTGGCAATGCCGGTGTTATAAAACATGTCATTTGGCAGCGCGATGATCGTGTCCAGCACTTCGGTGCCACCTTGCGCGCCGATGAGGTACTTGCGGATACTGTCCGGACCGCTTTCGGCATCGCCGGTAAATAGCGGGGAGCCATTCGTAACCACAGCAGCGCGACCACCCTTCGTTGCACCATCAGCCGCAGCGAGTTTGTGCGCGATGTGCATCAGAAACAGCATTTGGCCATCGCTGACAGCGGGAAGCCCCTCAGCAAAGCGTGGATCGCCCTGCTCCTGGAGCGCCTTGACGTCCTTCTGGAATGCCTTCCAGGACGAACCGTATGGCGGGTTCGCCATGATGTAGTCAAAGGTTTCGTCGGCGTACTGATCATTGGTCAGGGAGTTGCCAAACTTCAACACTTCTGGGTTCTTGAACCCCTGCATGAGCAGATCAGACTTGCCCATAGCGAATGAAGATTCCTTGAGTTCTTGTCCTGCAACGACGATCTCAATACCTGGGTTGATAGCCCGGAGCGCATCACGTGCAGCGATGAGCATGCCGCACGTACCGGCGGTGGGGTCGTAGACGGAACGGATGATGCCGTCTTCCTCCAGTTCGCTGTCGTCCGAGGTGAACAGAATGGACGTCATCAGACGAATCGCGTCGCGCGGAGTGTAGAACTCACCGGCGTCTTTCGCTTTTCTGGCGAAGGAACGATACATCAGGTTCTCGAAGATGTCGCCCATCGTCTGATCCTGGAGTGCCTCGTCAGACATGTCGATGGACGCGAAATGGTTCACCACATTCCAGAGTTGATTATTGCGGTCAAGGAAGTCGATGAGTTTCTCGAACTCAAACGCTTTCCAAATCTCTTGGATATTTGCAGAGAACGCCCTGAGATACTGCAGCAGCCCTTCCTTCAACGTGTCGTCGGAGGTGGCCAGGCGTTCGAGAGACAACTGAGACGTGTTCCAAAAACGAAGCTTGAACATGTTCTCGATCTTGAGATTCACAATCGAGGGATCTGTTCCCTTCACGTTCTCCCGGTGGACGAGATCTAATACGTCCTTCTTCGTCGACTCCAATCGACCTTCAAGGCGACGGAGCACAGTGAACGGAATGATGTAGTCACCGTAATTCTCGGCCGGGACAATAAGCCGCAGGTAATCATCTGCGGTCTGCCAAATGGCAGCGTTGAGGCTGTTGACCTTGGCAGTTTGCTTCGGCGTGATCGAATCGAGGATCTCTGAGGTGTCAGTCATCGTTGCTTCCTTGTGAATCTGTAGACGCCTGATTGTCCCACAGGAATCACTCATTTTCGGACAACAAATGTTGGTGTTTCACCGTACGAGCGGGAGGTTTGCCACTGTGCACCGATCCATGTCGCGCGACGAAATGCTTCTCGAATATCTCAAGACCACCAAAACCGGCACCTACCTCATCCCACCCGGTGTGGGTGAGACCGGTTTCGTCGGTGAAGGAATGTTTGCCTGGCCCCTGTCCTGTATCTCGCCTTTGCGTCCTTTCACCGCCACAACAACGCCCACGATGTAGGACACAATCACTCCAAGGACACAGAGCAAACACAATGTTGAAGAAAGATCTAACGCCCGTCTCCCTACAAGCTGGGTGAAAACGGATTTCACGCTCTCTTCAGTGTCACCGGTATCGACCATAAAGAAGCCGGCGAGGAAGAGAAACACCGTTACCGCGATGAAGGCCCAAGACTCACGCCACCCGAAGGACTTATACGGCCCTGCCTGCGGGCCGTCCTTCACGTGGCGTACGGGGATAAACCACAAAGCAAGAAGCGCAAGTGCGGCGATCACCCCAGCTGGAACGGAGTAGAACACGAGCCATCCGCCCACCCCAAACAGAATCCGCCCTACTGCAAAGAACGCCGCCCCTAACAGGCTCAGGATAAGCGCCGCGACGGAGTTGATACGGACATTCCGGCAGTTCATGCACCACATCATACGGCGGAAGCCATGGGCTGTATCTCGATCAGCCAAAGTGACGAGACAGCGAATGGGGCGCCTCAGAGCAGCACAACGATGACCACCAGCACTGTGATGGCAGCGTCCAGAAGTCCGACGACCTTCGGCGTCCATGGCTTCTCACGACGTGCGCCGGTAATCGGCATCAGCGTCGCCCGCGCGAGAAACACGACGGCCAGGACGATGATCGCTGGATGGAACGGATGCCCGCCGGTTACGAGCACGGCGACGACGGCGGCGACAAGCACGACGACGTGATAGCCCACCGACCCGATGAACCAGGGCCTGGAGCCACGTTCACGGATGAGCGTCTTCACGTAGGGCACAGTGCCAACGAAGTACGCCAGGTACACGGCAAATGCGGCCCACGCTTCCACATCCAGGCCTCCCCCGGCCCAGGCGGCCACCGGCAGGATGAGGCAGGCCGCTACGACAGTGGACACACCCGACAACAGCGATCTCGGACGCCGCTTCCATGCCTCGAACACGGCTATGGCCACCAATGGCGCAAACGCCGGGACCCACATGAGAAGCCGCCAGTCGAAGATCAGCGTTGTCACGCCCGCGACGGCGGCGAGCGCCCCGTAGACAAGGACCGGGGGCCGGTTGCGTTCGCGGAAGCGCGAGCGGATCCAGACGCTGCTGGCGAAAAACGTGAAATAGCCGAGCCACCAGGTCAGCAACAGGGGAATCGCAGTCCACGACGGCGCCAGGATGACACCAGTAATAGCGGGGACGGTGACCATAAACCAGGCGCCGTGTTGGTCGGGCACCCAACCGGGTGAGCGTCGGCGTGTGCGGGGGTTGCGCGACACGCTACGCTGCGCCTGGCTCTTCGACATGTTTTCACCCTACTGATGCGAATCCGTGATGGGCAATTGGCGTGGTCTTTTCCGTCGATTCGAAGCACCCGGCGCCGTCGCGCGCTTCAGGCCATTCGCGTTCTAAAAACCACAAAGCCCCGACCCAAAGTGGATGAGACGAGGTGGCAGGCCTAGCGTTAGTCCTATGACGTTGCCAAAGTTCGGTCCCGCTTGGGCCGGTGCTTTAATGGGAACCTCGATTGCGTCGAGTTTGACTGGGTTACATGGATTTCATGTAGCCCAGCTCGTGTTTGCGCTCATCGCGGCGGGACTCCTTGTTGTGTTCACGGTCGGCGTGCGCAATGAGCCGCCGCGGCACCAGAACATGGCGGCGTGGGGCATGTACGCGATGGGGCTGCCGCGTGCGGCTCGGCGTGGACGGCACTCACGGGCAACGATGCGTTCCAGCTGTTCAGCTGGTGGGTCGGTGCGCCACTGGCCATCATCGTGTGCTTGTGGCAACTCTGGGGTTTGTGGAAGCAGTCCGCGCACTACACCGAGCCTGCGTTCCCGTGGGGCTTGGCGCTCGTGTCCCCGATGGTCGCTGCGACATCCGGCGGGCAGCTGGCCACCCATCACGGCGAGTTTTATCACTACGCGGGTGAGCTGTGCTTCTTCCTCACGTTCTTCACCGCGATCCCACTCTTCCTCTACTGCTACTGGTCCCGCACGCGCCCACGTGGCGCCGCCGCGGGTACAGCGTGGATTCCCCTCGGTGTTGTCGGCCAGTCGACGGCAGCATCGACATTGCTTTTCGACGCCCACCTGTACGGCCTCATCATGTTCACCCTCGGCGCACCGTGTGTCCTCTACGCCATGTACTGCTTCTACGAGGCTGTCCTCCACTGGGCGCCCTACGGCCCTGGTTGGTGGGGCTCTACCTTCCCCGTGGGCACCCTGTGCTTGGGTGCTTGGGACGAAGGCTGGCACACACTTTCCTTGGCCCTCCTCGTGCTCTTGCTCCTCCACTGGGGTGTCTGCGCGGTGCGCTTTGGCTCCTGGGAACTAAGCCAATCTGGCGCTAGATGAACTAGCTATCCGCGCTTCTCCGATGCCGTCGTCGTGGTGGTCCACGACGAGCTGGATCTGGATCCCGGGGAACTCCCCGTCCGGCACGCCCAAGACTCGGCGTAGCGGCCGCCCTTCGCCAGCAATTCATCGTGCGTGCCCCGTTCTGCGACCGTCCCGTCCTCCGAAAGCACGACGATGAGGTCGGCATCGCGGATGGTGTGCAGGCGATGGGCGACGACGATCACAGTGTGATCGCCGCGCAACGCCTCCATCGTGCCGACGATCGCCCGCTCAGTGGCCGCATCCAGCGAGGACGTCGGCTCGTCGAGAAGCACCACCGGGGAATCCTTCAGAAGCGCCCGGGCGATGGCGAGGCGCTGCCGCTCACCTCCCGACAGCAGCGTCCCCTCTTCCCCCACTGGGGTATCCCACCCGGAAGGCAGCAGCTCCACGATGCGGTCCACCCCGGAACGCCGGGCGGCCTCGCGCAAGCGGTCCCCGTCACCGGGCCTGGAACCGAATCCGGGGTCGGCGAAGACCACGTTGTCCCGCACGGACGCGTCGAAAAGGAACGTCTCCTGGAACACCGGGGTCACCAGCGAGTTCACGCCGTCGGTGCCGATCCGAGGCAAGGGCACCCCGCCGATGAGGATCTCCCCCGAGTCCGGATCATGAAAACGCGACAGCAGCCGCATGACCGTCGTCTTGCCCGACCCCGACGGTCCCACTACGGCAACCAGCGCTCCCTGAGGTGCACGGAAGCTGACGCCGTCGAGAACCTTCTTATCTCCGTACCCGAAGCTCACGCCGCGGAACTCCACGTCATACCCGTCGGGCAGCTCCGGTGCGGCAGGTTCGGGAAGAGCGGGGATTGCCCGCAGGTCACGCAACGCAGCCAACGTGTTGCGGCCCGCACCGAAACCGCCGGACAACGCTCCCGCCGTGGTGATCGGTCCGGTGAACTGGACGAGCACGATGAGTATCGGCGCCAAATGCGCCGGCGCCATCCCGCCCGTCGCGGCGACTGCCACGGCGACGATCACCGCCGCCGTGAACACTGCATGGACGACCGAACCCAACCGTCCGATGGCCGCCCCCTGCGTCGACGTCGCCTTCGCGAACGCATCGTGCTGGGCCTGGATAGCCTCATCCACCATCGCGTCCGCCGCCGAACCGTCGCCCGCGGCGCGAATCGCCTGCTGGCCACGGGTGAACTCGATCAGCCTGCTGGAGACGGCAGCGACGGCCTCAGCATGCGCTTCGTCCGACTCCCCGCCGACCCGGCCAATGGCCCGGTAGGCGAAGAAGAGCACCGGCGCCGACGCGACAAGAACCAAACCGACGCGCCAATCCACCGCCAGAATTCCGAAGGCGATGACGGTCGGCGTAACCACCGCGGCGATGACGGGCCGCAGGATCACGTGCGGCACGGACGCCGCGAACGCGATACCCGACGACGCCATCTCCGAAAAGCGGCCGGCCGTGGACTTGGTGACGTACCCGAGTGGCAACGTCAGCACGCGTTCGCCCAGGGAATGCAGCAGGGACGACAGCACCGCTGCGGAATTCGCCCTGCCGACTGTCCCCGCGGCGAGGGACAGCACCGCATGGGCGGCCGCGAGGCCGGCGATGACGCCGGTGAAACGCCACGCCGTCGCATCATCTCCCTCGGCCAGAGCCGACAGCAGCGGCAGCAGCGCGACGAACGCCGCTCCCTGGGCCAGCGCGGCAAGCGTGGCCAACGCAATGAGCCACACCAGCGTCATTCTCGAGCGCCGATCCGTCATCGACCACAAGTCTCGAATCATCGGTTCCCCACCTTTTCATCGTCTGATTCAGCGCCCCGCGGGGCGGATGGTTCGTCGTCGAGCGTGAACGCGCGCCACAAATCCCGGTAGCGGCCACCGCGCGCGAGCAACTCGTCGTGGGTACCCGCCTCCGCGACCGCTCCCCCATCGAGAACGAGGATGCGGTCGGCGTTGCGGATCGTGCTCAACCTGTGCGCGATCACAATCACCGTCCGCGAACGGGCCAAACGCTCGATTGCGGACTGGATGAGGGCCTCGGAAGCCGGATCCGCGTAAGCGGTTGCCTCGTCGAAGATGAGCACCGGCGCGTCCGTGACGATCGACCTCGCGATGGCTACGCGCTGCGCCTCACCACCGGAAAAGGTCACGTCGACGTTGACCACCGAATCCAGGCGCTTCGGCAGCGCCGCAATGACCGCATCGAGGTTCGCGAGCTTCGCGGCCGCCATGATTTCGTCGTCGGTGGCGTCTCTCCTGGCCAGCCGGATGTTCTCCCGCAACGGCAGCGTGAACAACTGCGGATCTTGGAACACCACCGACACCGAGCGGTGCACGTCGCGCACGGCAATGTCGCGAAGATCGACGCCGCCCAGCAGCACCGAGCCTTCAGCAGGGTCGTGGAAACGCGCCAACAGCCGGGCGACGGTGGACTTTCCGGAACCGGAGGACCCCACCAGCGCAGTGAGGGTCCCTGGTTCGAACGTCGCGGACATCCCGTCGAGGACCCGCGGCCCATCGCCGTAGGAGAAGACCAGGTTCCGGACCTCGAGCGCGCCTCCGCGCGCGGGCACCGGATCGGCGGGCTCGGCGATCGGCGGCGTGCTCAGTACCTCCGCGATGGACTTCAGGGCAGCGATCCCCGCGATGATGGGTTCGGAGTTCATGGCCACCCGCACGATCGCCGCGGAGAGTCCAAGGCTGAGAACCAGCCCGGCGACGAGACCCTCCGGTATGCCGCCCGCGGCGTCCCTCAGAGCGAGGCCGGCCCCGCACACCACTGCGAGAACTGTGGTCGGGGACGTCACCACGTCGATGAGCCCGAGATAGATGTTCGACTGCCGGGACCAGGCGGACCACGCGCGGACGAACGACAACGCCGCGGCATCGTAGCGACCCGCGCCCTGGTTAGCGCGCCCGAAGGACTTCATCACCGGGATACCGCGCACCAGCTCGATGACCGCGGCCGTCACTCCTTCGGAGGCTCGCTCGTAGTCGCGCTGAAGAGCGGCTCCGCGCGAAATCATCACGCCCATCAGGGCGAAGGTGACCAGCACCGGGACGACCGCCACCACCGCGATCCGCCAATCCACCACGACGAGCGCGATGAGGGAAAGCAGGGGAACCAGCACCGCCACCACGGTCTCACCGACGGTGTGGCCCATGAGCTGGTGGACAGCCGCGACGTCCTTCTCAACCGACTCGATGATTCCCGACGAGCGCCGGGCGTCCAGCCAGCCCAGCGGCAACTTCCGGATTTGGGCGACCAGCCGGCGCCGGAGGTGGAGCTGCAGGTCGTTATCCGCCCGGTGCGAGAGCATGCCGGCGGCGCCGTCTGCGGCCATGCGCACCGTTGCGGCGACGACGATGACAGCCACGGCCAACCACGTCCGATGCTCCGGGGCCTCCGGGTACGTCATCGCGATGTCGATGATGCCGACCAGCGAAGCGACGGTAGCCACCGACGACAGGACAGATAACGCGACCACCGCCCGCATCCGGGTCCGAATCGGGGCGAGCAGCGACCACGGGCCTACGGTCCCGTCCACAGCGCTCACTTGCCCGCCTCCCCGATCGCGCTTTTCTTCGTGAGAGTGCAGAAGTACACCATGCCGACGTGTGAGGCTCCGCCCAGCTTCAACCCGTTGGCTTCGGCGAGGTCCTCGACCTCGCTGCCCGGCGACCCTGCCGAGCGGCGCGAGGACGTCGGCGACGTGGAATTCCGTCCGGCCCCGAGCCCTTCGACGGCGGCGTCCATCGGTTCACGCGCATAGCGGCTGAGGAACCTCGGCTGGACCTTGTCCTCGTAGGCCGAGAGGAGTCTGAGGTTGTTCTGGACGATCTGGGCAATCGACTTCATCTGGTTCTGTCTCCGGGTGTGTGGGCCGCGTCCACGCGGCGGTTTCGGGTTAGGTGATCGGGTTCGCGGGCCGTCGTCGGCGGTGCCGCCCCCTCTCGGCCGACTCGTCGACTCATTGGTCGCTGTGGTGGGTTCATCAGTCACAAGCGGCACTGTGTTGCCCTCTCAGAAGATAATAACCATTATTACGTTAGGTTAGCCTAACCTCGCATGCGACTCAAGCCCCGTCTCGTGCGTTTGATAGACATTGCTGAAACCGAGATCGCGCAAAACCAGCACACCATTGAGTGACGCGTGGACGAAGACTCAGGATGGGCGCAAGAATCCGCAGGCGTTTTTAACAATCTTCTCGGTGAATCAGCCTGTAAATCCGGGGAATCCCCGTACTCAGGGGACGATCACTACCCCGCTGGAGTGGGAGCAGAAGGCTTCTCCGGATAAGCGCTCTGGTAATGGCCCGAAACCGAAGGTGCGGGCGTGTCCCAAAATGGCACGGCTATGGATCCGGCGCTCGGTCAAGGGGTTCCAGCGCCCTTTCACCGCCATCGACCATAAAGAAGCCAGCTAGGGAGAGAAACACCATGACCGCGATGAAGGCCCAGGATTCGCGCCATCCGAAGGCTTTGTATTGCCTTGTCTCTGGGCCTGTCTCTGGGCCTGTCTCCGGGCTTTCCGTCACACTGCTCATCCTCTTGCAACAGCACATCCCCCCTCGCTCATGATCAGAAACAGCCTATAGTTGACGTGTCACAAACTTTTCACGCGATAAGGGAGGACACGATGACTACAGACGCACAGAAGGACTGGGCAGGCGATGCCCAGAACGCCTCAACAGACGGCGAGTTCAAGCGGGATACGAACTATATCGGTGACCGCATTGTGTCGTCGATAAGCAATGAAGCTTCGCACTGGCCCGTGCAGCCGCACCGCTACCGTCTCATCGCCGCACGTGCCTGCCCATGGGCGCATCGCGCTGTCATCGTGCGGCGCCTGATGGGGCTGGAAGATGTGATCTCCTTGGGCCTGGCTGGCCCGACTCACGACAAGCGCTCCTGGACCTTCGACTTGGATCCGGGCGGCGTGGACCCCGTGCTACAGATCCCCCGCCTGCAGGATGCATACTTCGCACGCTTTCCCGACTACCCGCGCGGCATCACCGTGCCGACAATCGTGGAAGAAGCAAGCGGCAAGGTGGTGACGAACGATTACAACTCCATGGTCCGCGACTTCCAAACCGAGTGGACCGCCTACCACCGCCCCGGCGCCCCGAACCTGCTGCCACCGGAAGAGCTGCGCGAAGAGGCGGAGGCGATCAACGACTTCCTCTTCCGCAAGTTCAACAACGGCGTGTACCGCGCCGGATTCTCAGCCTCCCAAGACGCCTACGAAGAAGCCTACGACGACGTGTTTGAGGTCCTCGACTGGCTCGAAGACCGCCTAGCCAACCACCGCTTCATCATGGGCGAACACATCACAGAGACCGACATCCGCGCCTACACCACCCTCATCCGCTTCGATGCCGTCTACCACGGCCACTTCAAGACGAACCGCAACAAGATCACCGAACTCCCAAACGTCTACGGCTACCTCCGCGAGCTGTTTCAAACCCCCGGCTTCGGCGACACTACCGACTTCACGGAGATCAAACAGCACTACTACATCGTCCACCGCGAAGTGAACCCCACCCGGATCGTCCCCTCCGGGCCCGACCTTTCCGGCCTCACCCAACCCCACGGCCGCGACCATCTCCCGGGCTCCCCCTTCGCCGCAGGCACCACCCTCCCCGGCCCACTGCCCGAATCCGAGAAGCTGAAGAACCCCACGGATTTCCAACGGGAGCTCTTCGGGCTGGAGTAGGTCTTCTGGGGGTAAGGGGCCAGAAAGTGTGTCTGGGATCGGGGATTTTTAGGTTCTGACCTGTAGGGTAGCGTGAAATATATGCTTTGGGAGCATATATCTGGCCTCAACACGGTGAATCCCCGGTGTGGCTGCCAGTCTGTGGTAGTAGGCGGTGGTGTGGTGGCTCAATGCCAAAGAACCGACCACGCTGCTACTGCGGCGGTGATACCAAACGCAATGGAACAACCAGCAAAGGCACTACCCGATGGGCGATGTAAGGCCGTGGAGCCTCAGTCAATAAAAGTCGGCCAGATGTCACAGTAGCAGACCACCAGCCCCGTTAGACCCCATGCGTAGCTGTATCCCCACTATGCACAGTCTTTCACTTGCACACTTGGCAAGCATTAGACTTGCAATTAAGGCAAGTATTACACTTGCCTTAATTGCAAGCCAGTGAAGTTGACGTTAGGGAGAAGAACGATGAGCGACGACCTTAAGATCATTCACGACGTTCAAAAGCGCACCACGTGGACGCAGAGCTGGTGGGCGGTGGCGATAGTGGCGCTTGGCGCCGGCGGCGGTATCGCGCTATTCAAGCTGTCATGGTGGTACGGCCTCGCGGTTCTTGTACCGACGTTCGTTCTGGGCTATCTCCTCAAAGATAAGATTGCGAACCCCTTCGTTCGGGTCAATCCCAATATGGGGCCGAGTAATGATCGCGCCACCTGGTCACGAGTACTGCTGCCAGGTGCCATGATGTTCTCCACCGTGCCGACGCCTGATACTTGGCCGTGGATGATTGTCTGCGGCGTCGTTGTTTCTACGGCGACGGCATGGATGTTGTATGAGAACCGCAACGCCGCCGTAAAGGGCGTCAATGTCTAAGGATCCTTCACCACGCCCAGCAAAGCTGGATCCGGTCATCCACCCCATCAATCGGCTTAAAATTTGTGCCACGCTGTTCCATTCAGGCGCAACCGGCGGCAGGCAGATGAAATACGCCGTGCTTGCAGAGCTCACCGAGCTTCCTGCCGATACGCTTTCCAAGCAGTTGAAACATCTTGAGGACAGCGGCTATATCAGCCGCACCCGCGAATATGGCTCCACGCGCGCGAAAGACGCCGTCTGGGTCGCGTTGACCCAGACTGGAACAGAAGCCTATGCACAGCACGTTGCGGCGCTTAAAGCCATGACAGAGGGCTCATAGATTGGGTCAAGTCCCGTGAAGTGGTGTAGCCGTTTGTGCTTTCGGCTCG
>NZ_KV833318.1:0-291 GCF_001837615.1 Corynebacterium sp. HMSC070H05 | reverse complement strand
TGTGTTTTGTCAAGTTGTTTTAGGCCGTTTCGGCTCGAATTTTTAGGCCAGTTCGGCACGGTTTTGGGCCGTTTGAGCGTTGCTGGGGTTTTGAGGGTTATTTCATGAGGGCGTTTGCCATGCGGTAGGACTGGCCGGTGAAGGTAATCATGCGTCCGTGGTGGACGATGCGGTCGATGGCTGCCGCTGCCATGTCATCGTTGCCGAAGACTTGGCCCCATTGGGAAAACGCGAGGTTGGTGGTGATGATCAGGCTGCGTTGTTCGTAGGCGTCGGCGATGGCTTGGAAAA